>CAZKAN010000012.1:0-1909 GCA_964550925.1 uncultured archaeon
ATGAGAGTTTTATCCGTCGCATTTGGATCAAACGACGCATCACTGCACTCAAACGTGGTCCCATCAACAGTACCAATCGCCAAGTGACCCCACCCGCGACTGGTTTCACAACTTCCAGAAACGGCTGTCTCGCCGGGCGAACAAGCAACGTTACAAAAACCAATCATCTGCGAAGAACAATCACGCTCATGCACGGAAAACGCGTACTCAATCTCATCCGACGAATGGCCTAAAACGGAGGGGTCACTTATACACGTTCCTGGAACGGGGCAATACGCATTCACTACAACAATCAATCCAATCAACACCCCCAAGACTAAAACAAAGTGCACGGGCAATAATGAAAAGGATTCACGCGACTCAACCATAGGCGGAAGTATCATTTATCGAATATAAAGAAAACCCTTTGAACACGGAAAACAACACACATTTCTTTAAATGAGCAATGAAACCCACTCTAAACACGCACGGGTACCCAAGTGGTCTAAGGGGCTAGATTCAGACTCTAGTGGTTTAGTACCTTCGGAGGTTCGAATCCTCCCTCGTGCACTAACACCATTCGTTGTTTCACGCGGAAAACGATTTCTACGGGAGAGTGGTCCAGCACGTACAATCGGATTGACAAATCCACGGATAACACTGCGCAGGCTCACCCGGATCCGTGACGACACAAATGGGTGGACCGCAATCCACCGGATCACCATCGCATTGCTCCGAAGGTTGATTCACTTGACCGTCACCACAAACAGGGCCCGGCGTCACCGGAGGAGGAACCATGGGCGGACCGGGAGGAAAATAATATCCACCCGGAGAGGGAGTTGAACCTACAGTCGTTCCACTTCCAACTAATGGACCTCCATTGTTGGAGCAATTCAATGCGCACGAACCGTCTGCACACTCAATAAGTGGAGGAGTGCATGTCCCCGGGCTACAATACTCACACGCGGCAATGTCTATTCCGTCACACGTCGGGGAGCAAGCGCCGATGGAGCCATTGCACAATTGTGTTCCCTGCGTCGTGAAAAAGTCCTCACAATCAATATCCTTCGTGTTAGGACCATCGCACACTTCGCCCAAATCATCATCCACAATATAATTTCCACACACGGGAACGTATCCCGAGTTATCAAAATACGTTTTCACGCACGTGGACTCGACCGTAATCGTTGATGTGTAGTTGGCCGAACCATCGACGCAATCCCAATACTCATGGTTGGCACGCGCTCCCACCAAATTCCATTTGCCCAAAGCGGTTGATTCACATGAACCGGCAAACACGGCATAACCAGGATCGCATTTCAATTCGCACGATTTTCCAGTGCACGAAACACTTTTTTCTTGAGTGATAAAATCAATCTCATCAGCGGTATGGCCAAACTCCTGTGGAGTAAAACCTGCCAATGCCACACCCACGGCCGCAAAAATAATGAATGCAATTATCAGCCCGGGAATAGAAATAAATTTTTTGGACATGGGACACACGCTCAACTATGGCGTACCGCCCTTCAAACAATACACCGTTGCCACAAACAATTGACCACTCGTATGAGTCATATCCTGACACGTCCAACTTGTTGAGTCACGCGAACCAATCTGTCTCCACGTGGAACCGGAAATACTTTGACACGATCCCGAAACAGCCACATATTCTTCATTCGCCGCAGGAGCGGGGCATGTGGCCACACAGGAAGTAGAACTACCACCCGTGCACGTGTTATTGGACGCGGGAACAATTAACATTCGCAGTTCATCCGAGGTGTGGCCCATTACATCGGGGGCAAGGCCGCTGCCATAACCCACGGCTAACCCGCCTAAAGCAACCGCAATAAAAATAAACGAGACTAAGGGCCATTTTTGCGTCTTCATAGCTGCAAAAGAAATTCACTCAATATAAAGGTTGGTTCAGATG
>CAZKAN010000012.1:2009-5377 GCA_964550925.1 uncultured archaeon
TTGCGTCTTCATAGCTGCAAAAGAAATTCACTCAATATAAAGGTTGGTTCAGATGCGTATCGCCGGTTTCGCCCGGCGGAGACGAAAGAGTATTACTGAGGGTTTACGAGTAAACCCTCTTATACGCTTTTTGATCAAACTTTTTCCTAAAAAGTTTGGTTCAGATGTGGATTAAGTCATCATTCCGTAGTCAGACGGGGTTTACATCATCATTACCATACTCATAACGTATACTCGCCTTGAAATATCCTTCCTTAAATACCCCAAAAATCACGAAGGTATACTATGGTCGTGACCCTCTCACTCTCAACTAAAGAGGTCGAATCCGTCCTCGCACGCATGGAAGAATACCCCTCCCTCCCAACGCCATCAAAATACGAGTTAGCACGCCACCAAATGGGAAAAACGATTGTGACATTTTACACGAGCGGAAAGATTGTGATTCAAGGTACAAGCACGGAAGTAGAACACGCGGTGAGCGAAAAAATAGTAGAATGGTTAGGAAATGAAACCGATGAACTCGTGTTTGGAATAGACGAAGTGGGGCGCGGTGAGAAGGATGGTCCGCTTGTGATTACAGGAGTGTTAGGTCAACGCAACGCCCTCCGCACGCTGAGAGACTCGAAAAAAACAAGCGATGTGAAAAAAAAATACGCCGAAGCAACGGGAAAAAGCTTGATGCAAGTGAGCGTGTCATTCAACGCGGAAACGATTGACTCGTTGAGAGTCGCGGGAAAAACACTCAATGATTTAGAAGCCAGTGCCGCACAATACATGCACGCGCTCGTCGAAGAATTTTTTCCAAAATCAATTACTATTATGGACGGAAAACCATTGAAAAAAGGAATGAAGGGAATTGTCTTCCAAGAAAAAGCCGATGACAAAGAAGCCAGCGTGAGTGCAGCAAGCATTGTTGCGAAACACACGCGCAACGAGAGCGGGGACCACCAAACACGAAAAACGTGGACGACCAAAAAATGACTCCTGCAATACGAACTATTCCAAAAATGAATATTCACCGATTGCTCTCGCCTACGCGACCACCTGCGCGCAAGCTATCCTATCGAAAAGAACGCGAATTGAAACGGAAACGAGAATGGGATCCTGAAAAAGAAAACCGAAAATTGACGAAGGGAGAAGAGCGAGAATGGTACCAATCCCGCATTCAAACGATTGAAAAAAACATGCTGCGCGAAAATGAAAACTATGAAAAAATATTCAGAGAGGCAGTGGATGCCATTGCACGTGCAACGCCCATCGAGAAAAACAACCCCACCAGTAGAACGTACCAAAATATTTATGCCATGCTGCGCCAGAGCGCGGTCCAAACACTCAAACTGGTGCGAATGGAAATAGTTAGGGCAATGCTCCTGATGAATAAAGAAATAAATTGGGGCAATAACGAAGGACAGTCGCTGAAAATAAAAAAAAGGTATGAACGAGTTTTGCTAAGACTGATGCGCGAGGAAGAATTGCTGATAGGCACGCTCAACGATAAGAAAAAGTTCGACCAAGAAGTGGTTGTGCTAATGAAAATAGGAAGTGGAAAAAACCCCACTCAGGGGCCACCGCGCGGAGCCTAAACGAGCGAGACGCCCTTCTTCAATTTTTCCACTTGTTCCTTGCTCAAGGAAAACTTTTTGACGTGCTCTCCAATTAACGCGCTCCCTCCGTAAGGGTCATACACGCGCACCGTGAAAGGCAGTTTTCCGGCTTTGCATAACAAGAGTTTTTCCATCACGCGTTCAGCATTTTGACGGGTTTCTCCTGCGTTGGAACGAATGAGCATCGCTAAAACATTTTCCACACGTTCAAGAAGACCCTCCATATTGGTAAAGAAACCCTCCGACAATGCCCCTGGTTCAAGCAACACGCCCAACTCGGGAATTTCTACCGTGCCGGAAGAATTACGAATGAGTTTCGTATTCAAATCACGTTCATGCGTGATGTGCACTTCATAACCGCAGGGTTCGCGCACTTCCACGCTCATGACATCGGACCACTTGAAACCGCAATGAGTGCACACAATGGTTTGCAACAAAATTTGTCCAAACAGGGGAACGGTTTCAGGAACTTGAACAATCGTACAGGGTTTGTCACATTGAGGGCAAGACGTTTGCACGGTATAATAGGTCTCCGTATCCGAGACTGCTTTTTGGCCGCTCATAGTTTTTTACCTTTTTTATGTGAAACACGAATAGGTTGAGTATTAATCCACGTGGATTCGTTGTTGTTATTCTTGTCGTCCACAAACTCCGATGCGGGGTTTAATCCCAAGTGTTGAAACAAATTATCCATGTCTTTTTCGAGTTTCTCCACGCGAGAAAACAAAAGAGAAATTTTTTGATTCGAGGAAAGAATATGTGCATCCAGTTTAGGGTGCGTTTGTATTTCCGTGTTGGAAACCGGAACCACAGAGGGGGGAACAAAAGACACGACCACGTTTCCTGAACGTGATTTGCGAGGCAATAGAGACAAGACCGCGTTAGCGAAGAAAAGAAAAACGACTAAAACAAACAAGATGAGGGTGGCGTCCATAAACTATTTTCTCTCCCGAGGGTTTAAAGAAAGGTGAGGAAAAAAGCGTGAAAAGATACTATGTTGAGCACGCTCCACGTCTTTCAACGAGCACTTTTTGATTTCCCCCACACGCTGAGCGACGCGTGAAATGTATGCGGGAGTGGAAGGAACACCATCATATGGAATGGGGGAATCCGTTTCCAAACCTAAAAGTTCAATAGGTTGAGCGTCAATAAACTTGTCAATGTGCGGCGAGTTAAGAATCGTGGGACCCACGGTGCAGACCCACTTGTTACGCGCAATCAACTCTTGCTGTTTTTTGTTGCCATTAAACCAGTGTAAAATTACTTTTTCCGCGCGCAAATCATGCAACATGTCCAAGGCTTCTTGTTTCGCATGACGCGTGTGCACTTGAATAAGTTTGTCGTGTTCGCGCGACCATTCAATGAATTGGGCAAACACTTTTTTTTGCAACGCTTGTTGAGCGTCTGTTTTTCCATACAAAAAATCCAATCCCGTTTCACCTAAATAGGGTGCATTTTTCAAATGAGGAACAAATTTTTTCAACAACGATGAGACTTTTTCCGCGCTCAACAGGATAACATTCTCGGGATGCCAACCCAATCCCACGATGGCCTCCGGATAGTCCGTTGCACGTTTGACGAATGACGCATGATTATCCAAATCCACACTATTCACCAACCAACGCGTAACGTGGGATTTTTGACTCTCAAGGAGGGCATCCTTTAACGCGGGGGAATCCAAAATGTGGGTATGAAAATCAATCCAGGAGGGCATGTATAGGCTTAGGATTTCCTGCCTATTTTAAAGCCATTCCTTGGGAAAAG
>CAZKAN010000012.1:5387-10544 GCA_964550925.1 uncultured archaeon
AAAGAAGATATGAACACGAGCGAAAACACACTCTCAACGAATGAAAAGCACGGGCACGCGGAACACCACACCCCGCATGAAAACGGGCCACACGCCCCCACGCACAACACGCCCAACGCTGGAAAAAACCAGCCCGCTCGAGCATGGATGATTGGCGCATTCGTTTTAGTGGTCGTGCTACTCGTGGGATTTCTCATTTTCACCAAAATGCAAAACTCAAACAATATTCCACCCGCGGAAAAAAGTGTGGAAGTCAAACTCGTAGTGGATGCCTCGTGTGAGTTTTGCCCGCAGACGAATACTATTATTTCGAAGTTTGATGAATCCAAAATTAAGTACACGCTTTCAACAATCGACATGTATTCAGAAGAAGGACAAAAACTCATTCAGGATTTTGAAATAGAATACGTTCCAACCGCATTAGTTAACGTGGTGGGATTAGACCAAAATAGTACGGTGCAAGCCGCGCTCCAAGGACAATTCATTAAGGACCCCCTCAAAATCAGAAAGGGATGGATTATTGTTCCCGAAAAATTCTTGGACAAACAACCCAAATTACTCACGTTTGTACGCAAACCCGAAACGTGTAACGTGGATGCGGGAAAAATTAAGATTGATGCCCAACTCGATTTTGGGGATTGTAAACCCTGTATTGAAGCGCACCTCATTTTGGAAAAATTAATTGGAAAATATGCGAATGTGGAAGTGGACTATGACCCTATCATGTATGGACGCACCACCCTCAAGTCGATGGGAGCCGCATTGTTTGCCAACAAAGGAGCGGTGTGCGCGGAAGAATTAGGATACTTGAACGAGTACGCGTCATGCAATTATTTCAACGCGCAATTCCACGGAAACTTGGATGTGAATTTCATGAAAGCATGCGCATTAGAAGCGGGAATGAGCAAGAATACGATTAACACGGAATTCGTTCCCTGCGTGAGTGACATTAACGCGAGCCCGGCCGAACAAACACTCATCAACAACACAAAAACCATGCACGCGTGGAACCCCCTCAAGTACACCCCATCATTCGTGATTGATTGTACATACGCGTTCGTGGGGCAAAACAGTTTGGAACGAAACCTCTGCTCGATTCACCCTGAATTAGCAGGTTGTGCGGACGTATTGGAAGAAGCACGAAAACAACTGGTGGAAAACACACTCCCAACGGATGCAAACGCGAGCGTGACGGACACGAATGAGAGTATTTCCGTCACGGATGCGAATTCCATTTAAGGGAAACGTGACACTCAACCTAGTATGACCACCAACGTCTCCATTGAATTCGCCAATGCCCAAGCCAAATACGAGCAGGCACGCACCATCACCGAAAAGCTCGCCGCATTGGAAGAAATGAAGTCTCACGCGCCCCAGCACAAAGGGGGAGAGGCGCTGAAGGGAGAAATCAATTCTAAAATCGCCAAACTCAAACTCGAATTAGAAAAAGACAAAAAACAAGCCGCCAAACGAGGAGGAGGACCCTCCCTAAGCGTGAAAAAGGATGGCGTGGGACAACTCGTGTTAGTAGGACTGCCCAACGTGGGAAAATCAACATTTTTCAACGCAGTAACAGGACTCTCAACCCCGGTAGGAGATTGGGAATTCACCACCACCAAACCTGAAATAGGAATGGTCGATTTCAAAGGAGCCAAAATTCAACTCGTGGACTTACCCCCCATTGTGGAGGGTTCAAGTGAAGGAAAAGTCAATGGAAAAGAAATACTCTCAGTTGTACGAAACGCGGACGCGCTCATTGTCATGTTGAACGTCTCCACGCAGGATGAAGATTGGAGAATCATTTCCACGGAACTCAAAAATTCGGGAATACTTCTCAACCGAAGCAAACCCAACATCAAAATTACTGCAACCACATTCCCCGGAATATCCATTACGGGAAAAGAATTCCTCAAAATACCCATGGAACAATTCGTGAACTTTTTGAAAACCATGGGAATGCACAACGCCCAAGTTATTTTACAAGAAAACACCACCTTAGAAACAGTAACTGAAGCCCTGGATGAAACCCTCGTGTACAAGCGAACGATGATTGTATACAACAAAGGACGCCCAACTAAGAGAGTGGATGCGGGAGAATCCGCAATGCACATTGCATGGGATGTCAACAACCCGCGACCGAGTGAAATGGCCGACAAACTGTTTGAAGTATTGGACAAAGTGTACGTGTACACGAAAAAACCCGGACAGGACGCGGCCAAACTCCCATTAGTCATCCCCAAAGGGGGAACTGTATTGGATGCCGCGACACTCGTGCACAAGGATATTGTACAAAATCTCAAATACGCCAAAGTATGGGGCTCGGCCAAATTTGAAGGACAGCGCGTGGCCAAAGACTACGTGTTACAAAACGGCGATATTGTAGAGTTCAACTGGTGACAGACCACATTATTATCGTATTTCATCACTCGATTCGTCCACGGGTTTAGGTTTCAATTGCTGCCACGCGAAACGAATAATCAAAATAAACGCGAGACCACCCAACACTAATGCAACACCAGAAACGAGATTTTGTTCCAACGCGGAGGAAGTGCTCTCACGAACACCATCATTCACCACTTGCTTCGCAAAGCCCTTTGCTTTTTCGCCCAAGTCTTTCGCGGTTGAATATTGACGCTTGGAAAAAGCACTCTCCGCATTTTCCCACGCACCCTGAAAATTAGCCAATGCGGATTGATTCACAAATAATGGCGCATTGGACGAATCCAACAGCGTGAGGGCAGCACTCTCCAATGAAGAAAAGTCCGTGGCGGTCTTGAATGATTTATCCTCACCATACAACACCGCATAGGCCGCGGCGCGTACTAAACGCAAATCCAATTCCGCCTCTAACGCACTCGCCTTCGTGGGCAAGGAAGCATACTCGGTGGAAATACGTTGAGCGTTATCCGCGGAAATACTCGTATAGGTGCTTAATGCCGAAGAAAGGGTTTGATTACTCCCTAATGGAGAGAGCAATCCCAATAATTGAGATTTCTCCTGCGCATCAATCGTTGAGAGTGTGGCAATTTCATTCTTGACGGCGGAAACCATATTATCATACTCGGCGGCAGAATCCTTCAAATAACTCATGCGATCAAACAAGTCCGCATACTCATCAGGAAGGGATAGCGCGTCATCCACGCTAATCGAAACGTTAAACAAACTCGTTTCGCGTGAAGACAATTCTTCAATAGTATCGGACGCGGAACGAATCTCCGTGGAAATCGTCGCAAGCTTCCCTTTCAACGAGGAAATAGATGATTTGAGCGTGGAAGAAGGAACAGCCTCCGCGACAATGTCCACATCAAACTGTTCATTATCTACGGCGTTGGCCAACTCGTCCAAACTATTACTCGTGGAGAGTGAAACCAGCCACGGGACACCCGTTTTGATAGTTGAAAGTCGCTGCGTCAAATAATTAGCCGAAATCACATTCGTACGCAACACGGATTTAGGAACGAGGGAACCATCCTTATCAAGAATGGGAATAATCGTGCGAATGGAATCATTCTGCAACACGGAGACAAGCCAATACTTCACAACACCATTTGTGAGGGGCAATGACTTGTACACGACCGCACGCTCATTGGGCTCCAAATAATTGCCTTGCGCAATGGCATTCTCGGCATCAATACCTTGCAATGCGAACGAAGGGACCAAAAATAGGGACAGGGCCAGCAGGACGAGCGCTAATCGCATCATAGAGTGAAGCGACCAATTATAGGTTAATAATCCCTCCCTCGCATACGATAGAAAGACCGAGCCCAAGGTTCGGGGTCATAGTGTAACCAGGTATCACGGGAGCCTCCAGAGCTCTAAATCAGGGTTCAAATCCCTGTGACCCCACTTAACGTATGGATGCAATGCTAAACGCCCAAAAAAAAGACGCCAAAGACATTCTTCCCCTCATTCAAGAGTATTTTTCCTACACTGAAATTGACGAAAACGAACTCACACGCAGGTTGGGAGACGCAACATTCGTCTACCACATCGCGCGAGAAGACACTAATTTCCAAGGTTACGCGGAATGGGAAATCATTGACACGAAAAACAAAACCATTCGATTGAATGGAATTGCAACCAAAAAAGAGTTTCAAGGAAAAGGAGTGGCGCATTCGCTCATGCAAGCAGGTGAAAAAACCGCGCGCAAAAGAGGAATGAAAAAAATGGTATTATTGGTTGCCACTTCCAACACGGGAGCAAAAGAACTTTACACCCAAAATGGATGGAACTTTTCACGCACGCATATAAAAAAAATAAATGGGGAAAAAACAGAAGTGTGGGAAAAAGAATTAAGGTGAAAAAATTCCCAAACTAATACGCTTTCGCAAACAACGTAAACCACTCGGCGGGCTTCGCACAATGAATACATGTTCCACCCTTGTGGGGCTTCTCATCCAAGGGAACACAGCGCGAAGTGGCGGTGGTTTTTTCCTTCAACGCTTTTTCACATTCTACTTGGCCGCAAAACAACGCACGAATGAGCTTGCGCTGCGCGAGCGCGGATTCAAACTCTTTCATCGTGTTAACGGTTACAAGGCTTTCTTTCACCCATTTTTCTTGCTTGACAAACATGGCATGGTGCATCGCGGACAATTCTTCGTCCACGACTTTTTTGATTTCATTCAAGGGAACGATGCGCTTTTGACCCGTGTCGCGTCGAACAAGGACACATTGGTTGTTTCCCACGTCACGTGGACCTAATTCGATTCTCAACGGGATGCCTTTCATTTCCCATTCGTTAAATTTCCATCCCGCGGAATAATTATCTCGCGCATCCACGAGGGCATTGTATTCGTGCAATTGCTTTTCCAACGCAGACGCAGCTTTCATGACTTGTTCACGTGATGCATCAAAAATAATGGGAACGATAACCACTTTGTTTCGAGCGAGATGCGGGGGAATGACTAATCCTTTGTCATCGCCATGCGCCATGATGACTGCCCCAATGAGACGCGTGCTAATTCCCCAGGAGTTTTGCCACGCTAAGTGGTCTTTTTCATCTTCCCCACTAAATTTGATGCCAAACGCACGGGAAAAATTTTGTCCTAAATCATGTGACGTGCCCATTTGCAATGCTTTTCCATCGGGCATGAATCCTTCAATCGTAAACGTATCATTGGCCCCCGCGAAACGCTCTCCTTTGGTTTTCAAACC
>CAZKAN010000013.1:0-5676 GCA_964550925.1 uncultured archaeon
CTTCCGGTCGGGTTTTCGTATTCGAGTTTGAAAAAAACATTTTGGTGGCGTACACTTTCCACCAATGAAGTATGCCCTTCGTTCATGGATACGATATTATTTTCCCCGCCTCGGGGCACGGGCAAATACGCTGAATAATTCCATATTCCTGGTTTCATAACGCTCAACAGCGGGTCTTTTTTTGTTTTAATAAACGTGTGGGCGGAAAAACAAGGTTTATAGTCCCCCTCCGCTATTTTGGCGTATGCCTCGTGGTTATCGCGGCCCTCGCCGCCGGAAGGGTTCTCGCGAATTTCGTCCACCCCGCGCTCCGGAGAAGAAGTGGGAGCCTCGTCTTAATGCTCACGCTCAAGCGTTTGGTGAAATTGCACCGCGTATTCCCGAATACCAGCGTCAAACCATACTCATTGATTTAGCCAAACTCATGCGCACACCTGGAGCGGAAGATTTTCTGCACAAACAAAAGTCTCGCGCAGCCGGAGTATTTGTCCGCGATGTCGCGCGGCTTTTTCCCAAAAATATGAAGTTGGCGGAGGAATACTTGTTTCTCTTGCGTCAGTTCTTCAACTAAGGTTACTCTATTTTTCACGGGTGCGTATACCACAACGTGATTTCTTTTTCGTCTTTGCTGTCTACGCGGCAGAAACCAAAGTTAGGGAAAAATACTTCTTCATTCACGTGAACCTGGTTGAGCGTCTCATCGGCTAAACCGTACACTATTTTGGTTTCCATTCCGGGGAGGATTATTTTCACGTCCACTCCGTGGGGGAGCCAATTGATTTGCGTGGTGTTTTCCAATTTTTTGGTACTCACGAATTGTGCGTTCACGTGATACTCGTCCAAGAAATTAATCTTGGCAATGTACGCATTCCGCATGCGTATGAGTGTTCCCTCGCTCCATTTTTGCGCGTCTTCTTTAGACACGAAGAACGCTTGCCTTCCTTGTTTGAGTGAGTATACTTTCTCATCCATTTTTACCTCTAATTCGGGGCAAAAATCCACTTCCAGGGGGATGGGTTCTTGTACAAGCGTATACGTGAGGGAGTTTTGCACATACTTTCGATTAAAATTTCCCATGAGTGGAACGTCTAACACGGTGTCACTCGTTTTCACGCCTAAATCCACTATCAAATCGGTCAACCCTTGGGGAGTAAATCCCTTTCTTCGGAGCGCGGCAATCGTAAAGAGTTTGGGGTCATCCCATCCGGAGTATTTTCCGCTTTGGATACCGGCAATCATTTTGCTTTTGCTTAATTCCACTCCCTTCATGAGCAGTCTTCCGTGATGGAATGCGTTTGGATACGTCCACCCGAAATGAGCGTATAACCATTTTTGCTTGAGCATGTTTTGATAATGTTCTTGTCCCCGAATGATGAGGGTGACGCCCATCAAATGGTCATCAATCGCGGATGCAAAATTGTAGGTCGGCCACACGTACCTATTTTTTACGCGATAATGCAGGGGTTTATCCACGATTCGCGCAAGAGGCCAATCTCGCTGGGATGGATCTTCGTGCGTTAATGCAGTTTTGATTCGCAAAACGGCTTCTCCTTGCTTGTACGTGTGCGTGAGGAATTTATTCAACCGTTCGCGTTGTTCACTTGTTGCGAGTTCGCGGCACGGGCATGCTTCTTGTTTCAATATGTGGGCTTTCCACACTTCTTTATCGCACGTACACAAATATGCTTTTCCCATTTCCACGATTTGTTTCATGTAATCATCATACAATTCGAATCGGTCCGATGCGCGTGCAACAAGGTCAGGCGTCACGCCCACCCATTTCAAATCGTCTAGATACATTTGTTCCCCATCCGCTAATGGTTTTTTGAGTTTGGGGTCGGTGTCATCGAAACGCAGGATGAATTTTCCATGATACTTTTTGGCGTATAAATAACTCAACACAGCCGGACGCAAGTGACCTAAGTGTCCGGGCGCACTGGGGTTGGGTGCGTAACGTGTAACCACGGGTTGCGTGGCCGCCCATTCTAAATCCAATAATCCTACTTTTTTCTCGGGTATCTTGAGTTCGAATCCTTCCGCGGCGAATTTTTCATATAGTTCATGAATTTCGTCCATTCCCATGTTGTTGACTTTTTCCGCGGCAGCTTTAGCAATAGGAACAAGAGTCTTGATTTCCGCGTCCGGGTAAAGTGCTTTGAGTTTTCCGATTAATGCGCCTGCGTCCGCTCTTCCTTTGTGTTCGTACGCGTTTCGTATGGCATATCGCAATGCATCGTTTTCGTGGGACATTTTCATTCACCTAATAGTTAAACAACTGTGACTGGTTTACGTTTAACCAGAAATTATTTTTCCCAGTGCGTGTTGAACGTGTTTTGCAGCGTCTCGGCTAACGCACTGTTTTCTGGCCAAATGACAAAGTGATAATCCGATTGTTCTTTTTTCAAATCCGATAATAGCATGACGACTTTTTTTCCGTCCATGACGTACGCATGCAACCCGTGTTGCGCGTCTTTTAGTTGAACATTTTTTCCCCATGTTTTGCTTTTTTCTTTGAACGAATCGGGGTGACTTCCCACTAATTGCACGTCCACATTTCGCTTGGCCGCACGTTCCAGTGCATCATGTAACAAGTGATGGTGCACGTCCAACGCGGTGAGTCCGCGTACTTCTTTTTGGGCCGCGTCCACTTCTTGGGCGAGTATTTTGTAAAAGTCCGTGCGTGATTTGACTTTCAATACTTTTTCACTCATGGTGTTGGACATCTTGTCCATGTTTTTTTCTAATTCTTTTCCTAACGCGTGTGCGTCTTCTTTCCACGCGTTCATTTCTTTTTGTTTATCATCCACGAGTTTTTGCAACGCTTCATTAGGAGAAAGGGCGCGGTATTTCTTGGGACGCGTAGCCATTTTGACCACGAGTCCTTTTTCCACGAGACTATCCAACACGTCATACACGCGTGTTTTGGGTACTTGCGCGGCCTTAGCCACGTCGGGAGAATCGGCTTCTCGCAGGGCGAACAACGTTGAGAGTACTTTAACCTCGTATTCCGTGAGTCCGAGTTTGGTTAGAAATTCATCCAGTGCCGCATTCATGTTACATTGCCCCGTGAACCTATGAATTACCCGTTCGGGGTCTATATAAACCAACCTTTTGGCGTTTCAAATTGGACGCCCCCCGCGAAAAAAGCACTCATCAGCGAGGGGGGTGCATGTGCCCGCCGCCGTGTTCTTCTCCCCCGAATCCGAAGAAGTCCCTCGCACTCGTAACAAGGAGTGTTCCCCCCACGTACGTGAAAATGATACTCAGGAACCAGAGTGACGTAAAGATGTCCCCGTACTTGAACACCATGAAGTATACCAGGATTCCCGTAATGAGCAAGGATAACGTGGAGTTGTTTTGCAGCATTTGCGTGACGAATGAATAGATGGCAAAAATCAACACGACTTTGTAGATTAAATCAATCTGCGGGAAAACGAGTTTGACGATCAATGGCACAAGTGCTAATCCCAAAATTACCAATAGTGTTCCAATGATGAGGTTTCCTTTTTGTTTGTAGTGCGTCATCGGTGCCCCCCTCCCCCGCGTTGTTGCATGATGCGTTGAATCATTTGTGCGGAAACATTGCCCAAGTGCGATTGCTTTGCTGGAGAATGACCTGCTTGCTTATGCGCTGCGTGTCTTCGCTCTTCTAAAAATTTGCTCGTATTTGAATGACCAGCATGCTCGGGCTCCTCACCATATCCTTCATCCCCGTATTCGTCTTCAAACCCGTGTCGCGGGGCTTCGTACCCTTGTTCGCGTGCTTCTTCCATTTCGCGTTCACGTTCCGCACGTGCGCGTGCTTGCTCACGCTGCATGTCTTCATGACTAGGTCTCCGTTGGAATGCTCCCAAGAAGGATAAGTCCACCACCGTGTGCAACACGCCAAACGAGACTAAAATATACAAAAATAATGCACTCCCAAATATTTTCCACACGTCAAATAACAAAAATGCACTCAGGCCAAGGATGAGCACGTTTGACAAGAGAGGATGTTGAATGTGCTGCCTCACGAATGAGACAATGAACAATAACCCGGCAATCTTCATGATGATTTCAAAGTCCGAGAAGATGGACCCAAGTTGAAACATCACCACATACAAAGGAAGCATGCGCGAAAAGGGTTTTTGTAGTATAAAAAAGAATCAAACTTCAACTTATGTATAAGATTGAGTGTTTTTTGGTTAATTCGCGGGGCCCAAGCACGTTTGTCCCGCAACTAATCCATTGGTAAATGTGCTCACGTTCACTTGCCCCTGTTGCGCGTACACGGATGCGGGGTTCCAGAAGAACCTCGTTTGCGTTCCCGAATTACTGACACACACGTGCTGGTTTTTCACGAGCTCAAACACGTCTTGAATCGTGCGAATGGGGTTGGAAACGTTATTCCCGCTCATACTGACTACTCCATCCGCTAATTGACTCGTGGAGGGAATGGCATAATTCGCGGTGAAGAACTTCACATTATTGCTTTGTGCGCGCACGTTCACACTTTCATTCGCGGGCGTGTACACGATAGTGCGCAAATACACGTCTCCCCCCCTCGTCGCGCGGGGCCAATCTAACGCGTACAAGGATGAATAGTTAGGCATCGCGTCCTCGCTCACACCTTTTCTATCCGGGGAATCATTAAATTTCTCCCACACGGGAACACCAGTATAATCGTAACAATTCCCCGCTCCCTCCCAATACGTGAATGTGTTTCCCGTATCCGCGGGCGTGTTTCCGCGGTCTATTTGATAAAACACACTAAAGGGCAGTACACGTTCGACTTGGCTAATTTTCATGACTAAAGGAGTGGCTAGCGTGGGAGTGAATTGCATCGCATAATCCGATGAATTCGTTTGCGCATTCACGCTCAACAAATTCCCGCGTGAGCTGGGTAAACTATTCAGTTGTTGCAATGATGCTTCCGGTTGCACGTTCACTTTTCGCGCGGCACTGCTCCCCGCTCCAGCATACAAGGGGGCGTTTTCTCCAAAGAGAAGAGTATTTTCTCCGCTCACGTATTCTAATCCATACCCTATTCGTTCGAACACCCCCCCATTTTCTCCCACGCGTCCGTTGAATGGTAAATAATAGAATGGCGAAGATGGGTTTGGCACACTCACGTGTTGGAACTGCACGTTGAGCGTTGCCGCGGGGGAACCGCTCGCGTCAATCATGTTCCACTCTTCATTAAATGTCATGTCCAAGTCCACGCGGTATTTTCCACTCTGAGTCAGTGATGACGTGTTCACATATTTTTGCGAAAAGGTTAGCGTGTCATCGTCTCCGTAAT
Organism: uncultured archaeon; assembly: GCA_964550925.1. Classification (GTDB taxonomy): domain Archaea; phylum Iainarchaeota; class Iainarchaeia; order Iainarchaeales; family VGJJ01; genus VGJJ01. Next base: position 5,282 of record CAZKAN010000013.1, read on the forward strand.
ACGCATTCATTCCCGCCACTCCACTCCCGCTTCCTTTGAACCACGCGGGGGCGTCGGCAAATTGATTAGATGAATAATAGTCTCTGAAATCATTTTCAAAATCGTGCGTGTAGCCATCGGCCATCAAGTAAGCATCGAAGTGTGTCAATTGTCGGAGCACGTTCACATTGGGCACGTTTGCGGTGAAAATGGGATTGTCATTAATCGTGTTTCCAAACAATGGGTCATCCTTGTCAATCCATCGATTGATTCCGGGTTTATTTCCCACTAATGCGGTTGTTTTGGGCAATCCCTCACATGTTTGTCCAAATGTCTGTTGATAATCCCCCGTATCCACAATCGTGACGCGGCTCACGGTGGCAATGTTTGACGTGGTGTCACTGGTTAATTCAAAC
>CAZKAN010000013.1:5686-10374 GCA_964550925.1 uncultured archaeon
CGAAATGGGTGTAATCGCGCACTGCGTGGAAACGCTCCCACTCGCAGGAATGGAAATAGTATTAGTACACGTGAGCGTGTTTCCTCCGCCCGGGGAGAGGGGAGTGAGATACACGTTCATCGTCCCTTCCTGCGTTGAAAGAGTGGCGTTTTCAATCACGCTTGAAAAGGAAAGCGTGGTTGGCCCCTGGAATGAGTACCCGAATGAGTGATAGCCCATGAATCCGCTCGGCACGGGGGTGGGTCGTATAAACACTCCTGCTTCGGGTTGCGCTCCTAACTCGGAGGGGCAGTCAAAGTTATACTGGTTAGCAGCCAAGAATTCTTCCACCATCTTGAGTCGTTTTTGCATCATGATGTTGAACTGTGTCGCGTCGCAGTATATTGCGTGAGGATTACTCGCGTCGCACGCGTCCCAGGTGATGCCCGTGTTATCATTCCAATTCCACGTGAAATGGACTCGCGGCAATGCGTCTTCTCCCGTTCCCCCAACGCCTCCGCTGGGAGACTCGCACGCGACCCCATCAAACGTCACTGGAACATACGCAGGTCGCGTGTCCTGAGTCGATACTTTAATGTGGAATTTTTCTTCGCGTGTTTTATCATACGCATACTTGCAGCTGCCTTGTCCGCTGCTAGCCCCCACGCGGAATGGGGCAAAGTTATCATTGCTGCAATCCGCAAATGCTTTTCCTTCGTGGAATTCGTCTTGGTGAATGTGTTCGGTTGCTCGCAGGGTCATGACTCCAAATTCGGATAATCCATTCGTGTGGCCGCTCGTGTTGGTGAATGTTAACCCAACGGATTCGGTCCATTCGTCTCCATCTTTTTCGAGCATGGGGTTGTCAATCGCCCATTCTGCGTGATAGTATGGTCGAATGTTTTCCGAGAGAACCACATCAATGGCATCAGGAGGAAGGGGATTTGCAGCCGTGGATGTTCCAGCAAGTTTGATGATAAAGTCATTCAGCGTGTGCGTGTCCGTATCATCACAAGGATCACTACCAAAGACCCAGTCCCACAAGTCGCTCAATAAATCCCACATTTCTTCGGGAGAAAAAATAGCGGCCCATATTCCAAGCACTCCTTCAAAATAATCTCCCACATCATCGATGTCTGACCATTCTCGGAACGTTTGACTTTCATATCGTTCAATACTGTCCTTCCAGTCGCATTGGCTTGCTCGCACGCGCACGGGTTCAGCAACCAATCGGTTTTCTACTTCACTGGAGTCAATGGCATCTTTTCCCACGACCGAATACGCTGTTTTTTCCACGCTAAATGCGTAATTATTCTTCGATTCCACTCTCAATGGAAGTGCAGCGATGCGTCGTGAATTATTTCCAGGGGTGGACGCGTCTACGGTAATGTCATACGTCCCCGGCAACGTGCTTGTTTTTCGTTCCACGCGAATGGTTTTGTTTCCTTTCAGGTTTTGAATGGCATACTGTGATAAGTAAATCTTTCCTTGCGGAGCTCCCCCGGAACAATTTTGATTTTCCACTCCCGTACAAAAGGACACGTTCACGGGAACGTCTCCGCATTCACTCGTGTCAATGGAGAATTGGGCCTCCGTGCTGTCCGCTTCGATCACGAGCCCTCCTTGCGTGTCCACGTCAAATTTGACGCAGGACTCGTAATTAGTAATTTTTATTTTCACGTCAAACGATTGGACAATGGTTTCGGTTTCATTTCCCTGTCCCGCGCTCGCCGATAAAGTAATGGTGAAATCCGCGGTCTCTCCCACGTGCTTAGGAAGTGGAGTAAACGTGAGCACTCCCTCATACGGTGTTTGTTCCGCAGAGGAAAATAATGACACCAGTGGAGAGTAAGTTCCGTTGTGCAACGCTTCGAATACTTCTTCTCCATTCTCTGGAGAACGTAAAGACAATTCCACGTTTCCATTGACTGGGCTTTTCCACGTTATCTTGGCTTTCAAATCATGCAAATCCACGAGTTTTCCATTAACCATGCACACGTTCACGAGTTGGAATGGCTTTTCCACGCGCGACTCAAACGCAGTCAGTTGCGTGCTTCCATTCGTTGGAAATCCTGCGATTTGGATTCCTTCTTCATCACATTGTGTGGGGATGGCTAGTGAAATGGTGAAGGGGACTTCTTGCACCCAGGTCGTGGTATGCGTTACATCGTCGAGCAAGAATATGATTTTTCCCGCGAGGTTTTTTCCCGCGAGTAAGTTGAGTGACTCGGGGGTGCTGGCCTTGACTTGTATACTTTGAGTGGTTCCGGGTTGAATGGTGATATTTCCATGATATTGATTCAGCCAGTTTTGCATGTCGTCTAATCCAAGCAATCCTTGAAAGTCTCCCGCGAAATGAGTCTGTTGAATGGTTATTCCTTCAGCGGCGATATTGAAAACATCCATAGGTAAAAATGCGTCCGCGTTGGGAACCGCGTCTAAGGAGAATGCTAATTCTTCCGGCGTAAACTCCACCACATTCGTCCCCACGTTGAGCGTGTAAGGAGCAGCGGACTCGTTTCCTCTCGACGCATCAATTTGAAATCGGGTTCCCGGCAATGATGCGGGCAAGTCCACGGATAGTTTTCCAAACACATCCGCGTACGCTTCCATAATCAGGGTTTGGTTTTGTCCCGAGTCTATTTTAGTGACTCTAATACGGGTGCTTCCTGCGTCGAAACCGTGGTCATCCGTAACATGGATGAGGATGCTCGTGTTCACAAATCCTGAAATGGATTCAGGTTGTGCGTCAATGGAAAGTGTTTGACTCCCCCCTTGGACGAATGAAAGAGTTCGTTCAAACAACACATCTCCGTTCGATAAAACTTGCATCACAAGCTGAGACGTGGCGTCGGCCGACCCCACCACATCAATCGTTCCCACCACGGTTTGTCCACTCAGGAGTGTTCCCACATCGACTCCTTGCCCGTTTCCCCCATCAACGGCATGCGTGGAGAGTCCCGTCTCTCGCATAATGGTTCCGGGAATTTTTTCAAGCGTGTACGCGGTGATCGTGGGTCCCATGTTTGGAGTGTTTTCTCCGAGCGAAATAACGCGTATTCGCGCGTTAGGAATAGTAGTCACTTCTCCTCCCGTGAGGACGAAGGTGTAGCGATAATCATTCAGCGCGGTCATCACATAGGGTTCTTTTTTAGCAATGAGTTGCGTGTCCAAGTTTTCAATGGTTTCATTGCCATAACACACCGCATCCCCGCACGAGAGGGCTTTTCCGATGGCATACTTGCGAGTGTACGTATCCGCGTACAATGCTTCTTTTCCGCCCGTGTTTTCGCTTTCTCCCAATTCTGCGTCAACGGGGTCTCTCTCCCAAACGTTTCCATTTTTTCCCCACGCGCGATAATAGAGTGAAACGTTTTCTAATGGAAGCGATGCCGCATCCACGTGGACGTGGACCCCGGCCTCATATACTCCGGGTTGAGCATTATTCCATGCGAGATTAACCCATTTGGCTTCTTCGTTTCCGCTCAACACGTTTTCTTGGTCAATCCCCCACCCTTCTTCGGGCGTGTACGTGCTTCCACTCATCCCACTTGTTTGTGGCGCGTTCACGGATACAATAGCTGTGTTCTGACTCTCCACCGATGCTTCGTCTCCCACCCTCACGTGTACGCCGGTTTGTTCCCAGACACTGGTTTCGCTAGGAACGCGCAATTGAAACACCCATTCGTATGTTTTTCCTTTTTCGAGTGTACTTGCAACCAGGCCCGTGCTCCCATCCAGTACGCGTAATAACGAAATAGTGGGTTGTCCCCCGGAGATGTTCCGGGGAAGAATAACATTCACACTCACGGGAAGATTAGGTTTGAGTCGATACGCTAACGTGGTGTACGACAAGAATCCCTCACTCGTTACACGTGCGTAAATTTTTCGGTCCGCTTTGAACGTGTAGGAGGCTATTCCTTGTGCGTCCGTGTCTACGGCACACGCTCCCGCGTTGCATTCATTCCCCCCTTGCGTAATGAATTGTACGCGTGCAAAAGGAACGGGTTGATTCTGCTCGTCCTTCACATTTACTCTCAACACGGCGGTGCCAATTTTTAGAGTAGTTGATACGCTGGTGAGTTCGGTTTTGACAATGGTGAAATTACTCGAATCACTGGGCCCCGCCGGATACTTGAATACGCGCACGAAATACGTGCCATTTTGTAATCCGTTAAACGTGGCTTCTCCATTTGCATTCGTTGCGCGTGGATTATATTGTTGGGCAATAAACTTTGATGCCGCATCATAAATGACGACTTGCGCGTTGTCCACACTCACTCCATCTTCATCTTTCACGTTAACCACGAGTCTTCCGGCGTTTTGTTCCGTGAGTTTTTCCATGCTAAACGTAATCGTGTCCCCGCTTCCCACGTTTAACAAGTCTTTTTCCTGGCTCAAATAGGCAGGATGCGTGGCGTACAGGATGAAGGGCCCTTTTTCATCCACGCTCAACGAGGAAACGTCCTCTCCTTCTTTGGTCAAATAGGTTTGTACGAGGGAATGGTCTCCTTTTCGGACTAACTTGAGTGTGGCATTAGGAATAGGTTGATTCGTCGACGCGTCCACGATTTTCACATTCACCGTTCCCTGCGTGGCGCGTTTCATGAACACATCAATAGCTTCTCCGGCCGTGGTTTGGAGCGTAATATTTTCGGACACGCTCAACGCGTATTCTCCGTGCGCGTCACTCACGCTCACGTAATACA
>CAZKAN010000014.1:0-10370 GCA_964550925.1 uncultured archaeon
GAATAGGCGCCGGCGCCAGTACACCGGATGAGGATATTGAAGACGTGATTGCGTGGCTGCAAAAATATGACCAGGAACACAACCACGTGCAAAGTGAAGTTATTCGACCCGCGTACGTGGTGCACTAATAGTCAAATAAAAAAATTTACGGAACCCTCATCGGCACGCAATGCCGGTGCAGTTCCGCAACACACTTAATCGCGCTTCCAACGTTGAAAGTAAGGTTGCATAACATGGATTGTTGTGCTGACTCTCTAATTCGTACGCGTCCCCGTTCGGCATGCATGCATCGGGTTTGAGTGCGTATAATTCACGCTCATCCCACGCACCATCCATATCGTAATCGTACTCCACGTACTTGTACATGGTTCCCGCAGCATTATCCTGCGTGATGATTCCCGTGTAATAATTCAGCAACGGATTTTCGATTAAGAAATCATTTCGCCAACTAGCTTGAGGGTTACGCATGATTGTCACCAGTGAACGTCCTTCCTGAACAATAGTAGAAGGGGCGCGCGCAAAATGGAGCATGGTCGCTGTCAAATCCACATCATTGACTAATTGACTCATCACCTTTCCCTTGGGAATGCCCGGCCCGCTCATGTACAATGGGACGCGGACCGATTCTTCGTATGGAACAAACTTACTTTGGGGCAAGCGGTGTTCACCAAACATCCAACCATTATCACTTGAGTAAATAATCACGGTATTTTGGTATTGTCCTGTGTCTTTTAGCTTTTGAATAATGCGCGCCACACCCTCATCCACGGACATGAGTGCCTCGGAACGGCGGCGATACCCATCATTAATCGTATTAATTTGCGACACGTTGAGCGGAGGAAGCGCTTGAATATCCGCGGGCTTGTCCGACACATCCGCTTCATCGAATGCAGGTCCCTGCGGCGAAGTTGCACCATTCATTAATCCCGTATGCCGCGGGGCAGGAATAACTTTCCCCACGCTCCCTCCTTTGTGGGGAGCAGTGTAATCCAATTGTATGAAGAATGGCTTATTGCCATACGGCCTCGTGTCTAAATACGAAACCACTTTGTCCGTGAACACGTCGGTTTGATAATTACTCGCACCTGTTCCAAAAAATTGGAGCGTGGGACCGTCTTCGAGCACGTTGTAGTTGTAATAATCCGGACTCGTGGCTTGAATGACGGTAAACCACTTATCCCAGCCCGGGGGAATTTCCGCGTACGGAGGAGTTGTCGTGGCGTCATACCCGTTGAAATATTTTCCCACGTGCGCGGTAAAATATCCCGCATCCTTCAACCAAACAGCAAGGGTTTGGTCATCAATTTGATTAAAGAGTTCATATCCGCCCGTGGGAAAATTATTGGAGAGTACCCCATGGGAATGCGCATATTGTCCCGTGAGCGTGGTCGCACGCGAGGGACAGCAAAGGGAAAAAGAAACATAGGATTGATCAAACGCCACACCGTTTGTTCCAAAATGGTCGAGCACATTTTTCATAACGGGTTGACCGCTCGGAGTAAGCGTGCTCATCGATCGCGCATCCTGGTCGTCCGTGCGAATAAAAATAATATTGGGTTGTGCTTTCGTCGCGGTGATGGTAGTCATTTGTCCAGCAGGAGTCACCGTACTCACGGCAGGCGTCATTGCCATGACACCCCCCACGGCTAATGCAATCAACAATATTGCTCCAACTAAGTAAGGATTTTTTTTAACATGAAAAAAGAGTGTAGCCATATTCCCAAGGGTATGACCCTGCATTTAAATGTTGCGAATCCGCTAAAAAAATATTCATCCTTTAAGTATCGAAACGGCGTGAATAATGTATGACAGAACTGAAAACACACTCATTTCATTCTCCTGCCAAGTTAACACTGGTATTGGACATTTTGCGCAAGCGCGACGATGGCTACCACGAAGTCGAATTAGTATTGCAAGAATTGGATATTCACGACACGATTACATTAGAAAGCATTCCTTCCACGAGTGAAATTAGTATTACGTGCACCGACCCCAGCGTTCCACTCAATGAAAAAAACTCCTGCCACAAGGCCGCACGATTGATGCAAGAAGAATTGAGTAAACAAAACAAACCCGCGCAGGGAGTGCGCATTCACATCGACAAAAAAATTCCATCCGCGGGCGGGTTAGGAGGAGGAAGTTCGAACGCGGCCACAGTCATCAAAGGGTTGGATGAATTGTGGAAATTATCCTTGTCCAAAAATGTGCTCAAACTAATAGCGGCTAAAATTGGTTCCGATGATGCATTTTTCATCGAAGGAGGAACGTGTTTCGGCCGCGGACGCGGGGAACTAGTTGAGCGTATTGAAAATTGTCCCCGCTTGGAGTTAGCCATCATTACTCCCCCCGTAAAGGTTCCTGAGAAAAAGAGTGCGTGGATATATAGCCACTTCAACGTGACACGGGTGAGTCAGCATTATTCTATTCACGAAATGCGCGAAGCCATTCGCACGCACAACGTTGAAAAAGTAGCGGAGAAAATGGGAAACGTGTTTGAGAACCTCACGCTCAACGAGTACGCACCCGTATTTTCACTCATAGAGAGTTTGAAACAAATGAATGGCGTGTATACTTGCATCCTCGCGGGAGCAGGACCCACCATCGTATGCGTGTGCGACACTCAAAAAACGGCTTCGCAAATTATTGAACCCTTTCGCGCACGCGGATGGGTGGCATTCACCACGCACACCGCGTAAGATGAAAAAGAAAAAAAATCACTAATCATAAAAAAAAATTGCTAAAAAATCAATTCCAACTAACTCATTCCCAAAAAGTGTGCAACCGCATTAATGATAGTCATCACCCACGTCGCGATGTTGGCCATGAATACCGCAAATTCTCCCCCGCCTCCTTGTACGGCAGAATAGGTTAGCTTTCCTGAATTCACCGCTTGGATAAATGCATCGGAAACATTCCCGCTTTGGGCAATTTGTTGCATTGTTGCTTCATTCGTGGAAATGTTCATGCTCGGATTCGCAGGCGCATGACGCGTGAAAGATAGTATTTCATTGTCGCTCAACACGACGCCCAACGTTTCAACCGTTCCATCGTTGCGCGTCAAATTTACTTGCACGCGCTGGTTGCCAAAAATAGCCTGTACCGGGGAGGGCAGTGATTGGAATTGCTGCGACGCATACCCTAATTGAGCTTGCGCTTCCGCGGACAAATTTCCACTCTCATCAAATGCCGCGTCGAGAAAACTCCCCGCGTCAAAAGGTTGCGCGTACACTCCCACGGAACCCAAAAACAGGACTGCAACTAAAATCACGAATGAGGAAATAGTAAAATAGGGGCGCATCTCAATGGGACGCGCTTGAAACATTTAAAGAATACCCTCGCGACTTGGTTGCGCGCAATTGTTCCCCAATCTTTTGGTCAAATAATGGTAAGAACGCGGGGGCTTGTTCTACTTCTAAACGGCATCCCGCGGCAATGCGATGGCCCCCTCCCTCCGCGGTTTTACCCAGCGCAACGCATGTTTCCTTCAGCGCGGCGCCCAGATTCACTCCATTCCTTACTAATTCACTCGTGGCGCGGGCACTCACTTTAATGCTCCCGTCCTCATGTCGGGAAAATGCGACAATGGGTTTGTCCGTTTTCACGCCCCCGCTTCCATATAACATTCCCGCGACAATTCCCACAATGGAATCCTTGATTTTGTCTTCTGCGTCAAAAAAATAATAATTTTCATACTCTCGCAAGCCTTCCGTTTGCATGAGTTGAATTCCCTCCGCGAGATTTCGTCGATGTTCTTGCAGCAAACCCAGGGCGCGCGCGTAATAATCCTCGCGATCGCCTAAACACACGTGAAAACCAATCGTGGATTGTCCATTTCTCCCGCACGCGTTCAAAACAGTACTATACTCTTTCGCATCACGCAAGGGAGAATAAGGATTTTCTTTCGTGAGCGTGTACACTTCCCCAATCAGTTCATTTAATTTCCATTCGGGAGTGTTGTGCTCATACAAGTGCATGAGGATGGCGGTGGAGAGTGTTTTTTTCTCATTCGCATTAAGGTCTTCGTACGCGCGCCACTTTCCGGTTTCATCTTGCAGCGGAATATTCAAGTTTTCCAAAAATTTAATGCAATTATCCTTGTTGGCCGTCAAATTAGGAAGGATAGGGCTCGTGGAAAAAGTAAGATACTGCGCCAAGGGTCGAGAGATGCGTCCATACAATCGCAGGTCCGTCTTCACACTTAACACACTTGCGTCCACGCCCTCCTTGACCATTTGCTGATTCAAACCTAACAAGCCATTTGAACGAGAGTCCTGCATGTCCCCGCACGCACCCACGACCCCAATGCCGGCCATCTCTTGGTTTTTTCGCGAAATAGCTTTTGCCGTGTAATATGCAATTCCCGCGCTCGAGATTTCCACTCCCCCATCTAATCCAAATTCCATGGGGTTGAGGTGTTGATCATGAGCACCATTCCCCCGCTGATGATGATCAATAATGTAGAACTCGTTTCCGTATTCTTGTTTGAGCGTGGGAATGTAACTCGAACCAAAGTCCGTGAAGATGAGCGTGGCGTGCATGTTTTTGAGCCGCGTAATATCTTCGCTGTATAATTGTTTGAGCGTCACCGTGTTTACTTCAATCTGCTCGCGCTGAAGGGCTTTGACCATGATGCTCCCGCTCGTTAATCCATCACAATCATGGTGCGTGACCACGACTGCCTTGTCGAGTGCACGCAGCTTTTCCGCACACTCATCAATGCGGGAAAATAACCCCTTTACGGCCTCTTCCCTTTCTTCCGGGGAGACAACCCGGTTTAATTCCTCCGTAGCACCCATCGCAGAATAAGGGAAAAGTCACTTTTAAGCCTGCGCAGAGTGGATTTCCACTAATACAGGGTGGTTTCCCTTTCCCTACCAAAACTCCGGTTTATATTCCACAAAAAAGTGCCTTGTTCATGCGTTCGCGCTCCCTGGCATTCATCCTACTCACGCTTGCCATGGTCACCGCCATCGCATTCGGATTGTTTGTCGCGCAAGCCACCGAGAAACCCTCCCCCACGGGAGAGGTGAGCCAGTCACCATACCTCTACCTCATTTTTACCTTACTCATTTTCACCATGGGATTTTTGCTAACCAAAGTACTCTCGAGTGAAAATTCCAAATTCTCATTTGCTGCTTTCTTGAATGTGTCCTTTGCCGCACTCCTCGTGAGTGGGATTGCGCATGAACTCGTGCACACGCTCCTCATCTCCCACCCCGTTCAAATGCGCGTGCACTTTGGTGACTCCAACGCAATATTTTCCACGTGTTGCTTGTCTCCGGGCGAAGCCCCCTATGAAGGAGTGGCCTACGCGATACAATTTATGGTCCTCATCCTCTGGTTGTTTTTCAGCCGGCACACGTTTTACAGCGGTCGCTTCCGTGAACTGTGGAAAAACAAATTTTCAACGGAAACAACTGTCTCTTCGCTGAATAATCAACCCACCAAGAAAAAGACCCCCAAAAAAACGGAAGAATTTGATGAAGAAGAATTGGAAAGAGAATGGAAACAACACAAGGAACTCATGGAGGCGCATCTGCAACGAAAAAACACCCCTAAGCCGCGCGAAAAAGAAAGCGATTTGGAAGAAGACATGCGCAATCTTGGAAAACTAAAAGTGTAATTAATTTACGAAGATAACAAACAATAAAAAAAAATACAAAAATAAAAACAAACACGTGTTAGTAGAAATTTTATTCGCTCGCCACCACATCCGGGGCCGCGCGTAAACCAATCACGGAAGAATTATTACTGCTTTTGGCCACGCCCACAATTTGGTCAGCGACTTTGACAATACTATCGTTGTGCGTAATGGAAATGAATTGCGAGGATTTAGACATTTCTTTAATGAGCGCTCCAATTTTACGGGAATTATTCATATCCAACGCTGCATCCACTTCGTCAAAGAAATAGAAGGGCGCAGGCTCATACAATTGAATCGCAAAAATGAACGCTAATGAGGTAAGGGATTTTTCTCCCCCGGACATGGAGTCGATGTTCTTCAAACTCTTTTCCAATCCGTGCTTAGCTTCGATTAACAATCCTGCTTCCAATGGTTTTTCAGGCGTGGTGAGTTCGAGTTTGGCCGTACCATTGAAGAATCCCGTGTAAATCTTGTTGAAGTTTTCATTAATCTTGTCAAACGTCCCCATGAACGTTTCATTGCGTTTCGCGTCAATGCTATTAATCAAATCTAACACCGCGAGTCTTTCCACGTCTAACGTTTGAGATTTTTGTTTGATGTCTAATACGTCTTTCTCGTACTGCGAAAAGTCTTCCAGCGCTTTCATGTTGACCGTCCCCAGTTGTCGAATTTCATGCTCAATCACAGGCACGCGTTTCTTCAATTCCATGGAGTCCTTATTCTCGAGTGTTTTCACTCCATCAAAATTCTTCAATTCCTCCTTGACATCCGTTAAACGTGTATCATACTTAGATTGTTCAACCTTGATTTCATTGACTTGCCCCTCAATCCGAAATGCTTTTTCTTGCCACGCACGCTCTTTTTCACGTTCACTCGTCACTTTTTGGGAAACCCTATCGCGCTTCTGCAATAATGCTTGGTTCGCACTCAGCATTTTTTCATATTCTTCTTCCGCGTGCTTCAATTTTTTTGCTAATTCATCGCGCTTCTTTTCCTCATGTTTGCGTGTTTCTTCCGTTGCTTTCACGTCTTCCTTCACGTGCTTGATTCGCACGCTCGCATTGGTTAACGCATTTTCGTGTAAGCTTTTTTGGTTTTGGAAATGGAATAATTGTTTCTCAATGCGCGATTTTTCCTCGTTTAACGTATTGAGCGTCTGATCCATCGTCGTTTGGTTGAGTGCATCGCGGAGCTTACTGAGTTTTACTTCCAACAAATCTAATGCTTTCTTTTCCTCGGCTAGTTTTTCATCTAATTTTTTTCGTTCTTCATTCAGCGATAAACTGCTTTCATCTTTTTCACTCGTTTTGGCTTTTTCTAACTCATGCACGAGTATTTTTTCTTGTTTAACATGCTCGTGCATTCGTTCCTCACTTGAAAGGAGTCGTTTCATCAGGGTTTCGGCGCGGTGCAACGCATCCCACTCTTCGTGGAGTTTTTTCTTTTCCTCTTCCCATTTCTTCGCGTGCTTGTGGGCTTCTTCAATTGCGTCCTTTTTTTGTTTGGCTAATTCTTTTTTGTGCTCTTCCTTAAGTTCGCGTTCACAAATGGGGCAGTGGCTCTTCGTCTTTCCGAGTTGGGATAAGCTTTCCGTGTGCGCGAATATTTTTCCGTGATGTTCAGCCACGTGTTGTTCAATCGTTTCCATTTCCTGCTTTAGCTTGGCTCGTTCTTTCTCCACATCCGGGTGTTTTTTGCGGAGTTTTTCCAACTCATCCACGTCTTTTCCAATCACGACCATTTCACTCTTCAAGTTAGAAAGCTGCTTCTCTAATCGCTCCCTCATGAGTTGCGTGAGTTCGTGTGAACGCCTAATGTTTTCTATTTTGGCATGAATGTGGGCAATTTTTTCTCGCGTGTGCGTTACCGTATCACGTGCGGTAATTACTTCTTTTTCGACTTGCTGGGATTCATTCAATAATTCTACTTTTTTCTTGAGTGAATCAGCTTGTTTTTGACGCAGGGGGGAGATTTTTCCTTCGATTTCAGCAAATTGGGATTGAAGTTGCTTGGATTCTTCTTCCACTTTCACGATGCCTTCTTTGGCGTGCGCAGTAATGCGTTCAATCTCCTCACTCGTGCGGGTGAGTTCTTCTAAGCGCTTGACCGCGTGATGGATGCGCTCCTCTGTCACACGTATTTCGGCTTTTTGTTCTTCCACACTTTTTCCAACGTTTTCGTACGCGTGACTTTTGACGCCTAATACTTTTTGGTCTAATTCCGCGAATTCTTTTTCTAATTCTTGAATAGCTTGTTGAGCGTCTTTTTGCTTGGTAATGGCTTCGTCCTTTTTTCCAATGAGTTCCACTTGCTTCGTGACTAATCCTTCTAATTTCACGTTTAATTCGTGTGCTTCCGTGTGCAAAATAGTGGCCTTTGTTTCGCGTAATTCTTTTTCGAGTTTCTTGAATTTGGTCGCGATGTCTCGTTCTTTTCCCAATTGTTCAATAATGGCCATGCGCTCGTTCAAGACAATCGTCACGTCTTTTATTTTTCGGTCCACTTTTTCCAAATCCTTCAAGGCTTCATTTTTCTTTTCTTCAAACTCTTGCAGTCCCGCCACTTCATCAATGAGTTCCCTTCGCTCCACGGGATTCATGTCAATAATTCGCATGAGGTCTCCTTGCGAGACAAGGTTGTGTCCGTCCACGCGCAATCCTAACTCATGCAGCAGGTTTTGTACTTCTCCTAATGTTACGCGTTTTTCGTTCAATCGGTAAACGGATTTTCCCTGCTTATCAATCGTGCGTGATATTTCATACGTGTTTTCTTTTCCTTGCAACGTGAGGTTGACAACCGCATAGTTTTCTCCCGCAGGGGCACCTGAAAAAACCAAATCCGTTAATCGCGCCGCGCGAATGGATTTCAGACTCGTTTCACCTAAGGCAAACAATACTGCATCCATGATGTTGCTTTTTCCACTCCCATTCGCCCCAGCAATGGCAGTAAATCCTCTCGTGAAGGGAATGGTGGCATTCTTGAATGACTTAAAATTCTTGAGTCGAAGTTTAGTTAATGTCAAGTCGGATAATGCATTCATATTTTTTTCAACTCACTATTTTTTTCCTCGCGCGTGACGCGCATTTCCACTCGCGGTGGTTGGTTCCGGTGCGGCGAGCGCGAGAACCGTTCCTGCGTAAAATAATCCAATGGATGAAAAAATAATCAAAATAATGGCGAGCAATGATTCATCTTCCATCGTTTGCGTGACAAGTTCTCCCACTCCCTGAATGAGTGTGGTTATTACCAGAATGAAAAACATCAACACGATGACGTGCAGTAATTTTCCGCGCGTGTTATTCCACGATTGTGCCAACGCGTCGCGGGGAAGGAGACCCATTCCCACATAGGTGGGGGCGAATGAAAACTTGAGGACGCTCAGCAAGACGACTAATCCCACTACTCCCACGAACACGGATGAAAGTAATGTGAGTATTCCCCCCTGCGTGGATAATTCATTCACGACACGCAATAAAACAAATAATCCTAACACGACTGCGATGAATACCATGGCAAATGCAACGCATGACCACGCGAGAGAATTTTTTGCACTTGTTGAAAGTGGTTTCACGCGACGCGCAACTAATCCTACGCTATAGAGTGAAAAGAATAAGCTTGCGAAAATGAGAAACAGTGCACGCACTTGCAGGGCGGGGTCAGTGGAATAGAGTAACGCGGCCCCGTTTCCTTCCGTGAATGCGGTGTAGATGTCTCCATTCAAGAGGTAGAGAAACCCATGTATTCCCGTGAGGATGAGAATCCACCCGTACGTGGGGAGATATTTGACCATTTGTCCTGGTGCACGAATAATCGATGACAGCATTTGCTACGCCCTCAGTGGGCACCCAACCCGTTGAATTGACGAAATTGCGGTTTTTAAGGCAACGCGTTAAAGGGGCATTATTCAAGTCAAAGGAAGGGGTATTTGGGCACGCTCCCACGTGGTTCCTTTTTAAGTGTTTTCCACGCGTTTTTGTTTATTGAACGTGATTTTGTATGAAGATGCCTAAAACCAAGCGATTATACTGTAAGAAGTGTAACGCCCACACGGAACAGAAACTCAAGTTATTCAAGTCCGGACAAGCCCGAACAATGGCTATTGGAACACGCCGAAATGTTCGCAAGCACAAGATGGGTTTTGGTGGAAAGGCCAAGTTTGTGATTAAAGTCAAGAAGCAGACGAAGAAGCCTGCATTCGTGGCTGAATGCCCCACGTGTAAAACCAAGCGCTACTACGTTATTCCCAAGCGAATGAAGAAAGTCGATATGGGCGCATAGTTAGCAGCTGAATGGTGTCGCGAAACGATACCACGAATTCGGTTCCGCCGGACGAAAACGGCGGTATGACAGGGGCGCATAATTTTCATCGTGAATAATTGTTAATTTCAGTCCCTGCCAAGGAGATTTAAATAGTAGAATATTTCTCATTCCACCATGGCAGGTTCTAACTCTTCTTCTCGACGCACTCAATCTCGCCAGCGTCGCAGACAATTTGAACGACGAGGCGTTCTTTCCAATAGGACTTTACGCATGGGCAGCGGTATTCGTGAGGAAAGAACCGAAGTCCGACGCTCTCCCGGAGGAGAGACACTCACGCGGAAACAAATATGGGATATCCCCACCACTGACGCATTAGAGTATCGTCGTCAGAATGAAAAACAAATTAAGAAAACTCTTGAAGCTGAGAAACGAATGATTGCTGCGCTTGAACACGAACTCCGTTCAA
>CAZKAN010000015.1:0-10092 GCA_964550925.1 uncultured archaeon
CAGTACTTGCGCCACCGGCGTTCCTTCGACTTCGCTCACTTTTTTCACATTATCCGGAGAAGACGGGCAGGCGATCATGGGTTCTAATTCATTCAAGTTAATCTCCACGTGTTCGTCGTACGCACAACCATCGTCCGCGCGCAATTCGCTCCAATCCTGTTCACGTCCTTGCATGGCTAAATATTTCTTTGTAATTTCATCGGAGGGGAAAATGGATGATGTTGCTCCCAACTCCGCTCCCATGTTTGTAATCGTTGCGCGTTCGGGCACGCTCAAACTCTTCACGCCATCTCCATAATATTCAATGACTTTTCCGGTTCCACCTTTGACTGTTAAACGTCGCAATAATTCCAAAATAATGTCTTTCGCGGAAACCCATTCTTGGAGTTTTCCTGTTAATTTTACTCCCACCACTTTGGGTGTGTTGAGGAAAAAGGGTCCTCCTCCCATCGCCACTGCGACATCTAATCCGCCGGCTCCAATCGCAAGTGCGCCAATTCCCCCGTCTGTGGGAGTGTGCGAGTCGCTTCCTAAGAGTGTTTTTCCGGGTTTTCCAAATCGTTCCAAGTGTACCTGGTGGCAGATTCCATTTCCCGGTTTCGAAAACAATATTCCATATTTTTGGGCCACGCTTTGCAAGTATTGGTGGTCATCCGGATTCTCAAACGAGGTTTGCAACATGTTGTGGTCCACATACGAGACGCTCAACTCGGTTTGCACTTTTTTCAATCCCATGGCTTCAAATTGCAAGTACGCCATCGTTCCCGTGGCATCCTGTGTGAGTGTTTGGTCGATTTTGATGCCTATTTCTTTTCCCACGTTGAGCGTGCCTTCCACTAGGTGTTTTTGGAGTATTTTTTGGGTAATGTTCATTGTCATGCAGTGCTTCACCTCTACAGAAACAGGCAATAAACTCATTACTGCCTAAATCATTTTTATGCGTTCCCGAAAGGGATGGGATTAACTCTGATTATCATTAGTTCAATACTCGTTTTGTCCATGCCCAGTTTTCCTTTTCCCGCCACGTGAATGACCTTCCCTAATACTTCCTTGTCGGCCTTTCCTTTGTCCATTTCAAACACGTTCAATAATTCTTCTTTGGTTTTTCCGTAAATTGAACACACTTCATTTTCAAATGCCACCGCGCGAATGGGTTGTGTTCCATCATCCACGAGAACGGATGCTAGTAATCGTGCTTCAATTTTTCCTTCGGCCATGCAAATGGGGCACGTGCTTTCTCGCTTCTGGAGTTTTCCTTGGCATGCTAAACAACGCACATAGTATCCTTTTCCCGGCAACACGTCCACAATGTGCGCGTCCGTTTCCACGAATGCATTTTCCTTCAGCGTGGAAAATTCTCCCGTGCGTGTGCGTGACGCAGGGATATTCGTATTCGTGTTATTTTCAACGGGTTCATTTTCCGTGTTTTCAATGGTATACGCTCCATTGTATCCGAGCGATAACTGGGTTTGATTATTGAAACTCCCCACGCGTGCGTTCGTTAAGTTGAGCGTGCTTCCTACGCGCAATCCTTTTTGCAATGCTTCTTCGGCTTGTTCATTCCAAAACGTAAAGAGTGCTTCTCCTGTTTCATCACTCAAACGCACGGCCAAATATTTTCCTTCTTTTCCATTCTTCGTATACGACTTAATTTTGTCCACGTATTTGGCGCGGACTTTTACATCAATGTTATTCATTCCCATTTTCAACTCGTTGAGCGTCAGTGTTTGGTGTGGTTTTTCAAACATGGGGAGCATGACATTCAATTCTTTGCTCAATAACACGAGTGCTCCTTGTTCGGTTAATAGTCCGGAGAATTTTTCTATTTTTTGAGTCATTTTTTCGCGAATACTGTTTTCATCCAGTCCGCTTTTCTCGGATAATTGTGTAATTAGTAATGGAACATCGTGCGTTGCAATGGGTGCCATTCACTCACTATGTTTTTTCACCTATAAAATAGCACGTGAGTGTTGTTCCATTGTTTCCTAGTTGTTCGTGCAAATCGTGTTTTCAGTGTACCTCATGCTTTTTATTTGTACACGGATTACTAGTTTGAATGTGGGAAGAGATTAGTGAAAACATCTACGCGTCATTCGGCACGGAAACGGCCGCGCATGCGTACTTAATTGTGGGCAAAAAGGTTGCGTTGATTGACTCTGGTTTGGCGTCTTCGGCGAGACAATTGAAAGAAGGCCTCACTTCCGTGGGATTAACTCCTAAGGATGTTTCCTATATTTTTCACACCCATGGTCATGCGGATAATTTTGCATTGGATTATTTGTTTCCTAAGTCCGAAGTCTGGATGCACGCGTCCGATGCCACGTATGTGAATGCGCGCGACCACGTGTTTGCCTTGACGCAAAGCTTGAACGTTCCACAAGTCAAGTGGCCGAGTGTTCAGCACACGTTTGTGGATAAGCAAGTCTTTGATTTGGGTAATTTTTCCATTCAAACGATTTTCACTCCGGGTCATACGAAGGGAAGTGTTTCCTTCATGGAGACCACGAAGAAGTGGTTGTTTTGCGGGGATGCGTTGTTCTCCACCGGATTGGGAAGATGGGACTTGTTGAGCGGCAACAAACCCCAAGTCATTTCTTCTGCGCGCAAGATTCTTTTTTCCAGTCCAAAAATGATTCTTCCCGGTCATGGTCTCCCTATCAAAGCGCGTGGTTCCGCCAGCATTGCGCGACAGTTGGAGCGCTTAATGGTCGAAGAAGTTCCTGAAGCGTTTTGGTGACGCATCATTTTGTATATTCCTGAAAACGTATTTTTTTACGTCAATCTCCCTTTTTTCTCCCGTCGTTTTGACGAAAACCATGCTTTATATTCCCTTTTCCACCTACCTTTTTTCATGCCCATGCACACGCACCCGAATGGAACGCTTTCCAATGGAGTCAAATCCTTTCCTCATGCTCCTTACCTTGGCAAAACATATCACGCATTACTCGAGCAATGCCGCGCATCCCCTGGCCACTTGTTTGTAGTCATTGATCCTCCCGACCACACACCTGAACAAGTAAAGGAAATTGCTCGCGCGGCCGACCGCGCGGGGGTAACTGCGTTTGCCGTGGGGGGCAGTTTAGGTGCGCAGGGAAAGTTGTTGGATGACTGTATTGATGCGATAAAGAGCGTTTCCCAAAAACCAGTTATTTTATTTCCGGGAAACATTGCTACCCTTTCCCCGAAAGCGGACGCGGTGTATTTCATGAGTTTGTTCAATTCACACGACCCTTATTGGATTTCCGGCGCGCAAGTTTCTGCTGCTTATCCTGTGAATAAGATGCACTTGGAAACGATTGGGACCGCGTATTTAGTGTACGAACCCGGTCAAGCCGTGGGTTGGGTGGGAAGTGCGAAGCTTCTTCCGCGCGGTATTCCATATTTGGGTGCCGTGAATGCGTTAGCTGCCCAAATGTTGGGTTTTCAACTCATTATTATGGAAAGTGGCTCCGGCGCCCCCGCGTGTGTTCCTCCGGAGTGTATTGCTGCCGTGCGTAAACTGGTGCATATTCCCATTGTCATCGCGGGCGGCGTGCGCACGCCCGAAAGCGCGTACGCGTGCATCGCTGCGGGAGCGGATGTTGTTCACGTGGGAACGAGTATTATGAAAGCCGCGGAAGGTTCCGTGGAGAAAGCTGAAGTGTTGATGCGTGAATTAGTGGCTGCGTGCAAGCGTGCGGGAAAAGAGCGCGCGGTTTAGTTAGTTGATTCGTCTTCTGAATTTTTGTCGTAGCAATCGTGCACGAGCTGCCATTCGTCGTTTGGCTGGAACAAATTTTGGTAAGTGTGTTTCTCCAATTATCTTTCTTTTTACGTGTGACGTTTTGGCATCATATTCAATTTCCACTACGTGTGAAAGCGCGTCTTGTTCCGCTAATTTTTCAGGAGGCATGGCCGATAAATATTTTCTTCGCAAGGATGGTTTGCGCAGGCAATCGACTATGCCCACGTGCGCAGCTCCGTACACGATGGCAATCACCGGTTTCCGCTTCATTCGACGTCGCATTTCTGGTGCAATAATTTCTTCCGCCTTCTTGGCAATGAGCGCGTCTCGAAAATCCGTGGGGGTCATATCGGAAGTCAGAATCTCTGTCCCTTTTGCTCCCATTCTCAACATGCCTTTCCGCACTTTTCCAAGTTCTCCTCCGGGAATGCTTTGCAAAAGAAATGTAATGGAGAGGAGTGTGGGCGGGAAAATAAGTCCGAGCGTGAGGAATGTGCCCGCCACATATTTCGCAAACGCCCACTCGCTTGACTTATTCATGACGGGAGTTTGCCCATTAATGTCCCCCGTAAACAAGGGGTTATTTCGCGCGGGGATAATGTTCGAGTATGCTTTGGGGTAGTCATGCACATGTGCACTATTATTCATTGGGGGCGCATCAAGCTCGAGAATGGTGGCATCAACCTTGGGAGGAATCCTACTTTTGCGAATATGCATTTCTTGTACAACCTTGTAAATGGCATTCGGCGTTTCTACAGTAATCCATCCCATCGCGGAAGGACATTTTCTCGAGTTATAATCCTTTGCAAGTTTAATTGAATTTTCGTGGAAGTGTTCTTATTTTCTCATTCGTTTGATGGCGCGTTTTGTCTTAACACGCGCAAGCCGCGCGCGTGCCTGAACTCTTCTGAAAAAAGTCTGATGTTTTGGAATATCCAATGGTTCCAAATCCCTAACTGTCCACGCTTTTTGGGAGCGGTTATACTCTAATTCGGTCGTGTGCACTACTGCATTCAATGCGGCTCGTCGCACCCATTTATTTCGAAGAATTCTTCTTCGCTCAGAAGGTTTGTTCAAAAGGCGGGCGATTCCAAAGTGGCCCGCTCCATACACAATGGCGATCACTGGTTTTCTTCCCAGTTTGCGTGATAAATAAGGTGCGACTCGTGTTTCTGCTTTCTCGGCTACGAGTGCATCGCGGTAATGAACGTATGTTTTGCTTCCCTCTCCCATTCGTTTTATTGCTTCCGCAATAGGCAAAAGTATTTTTCTTTTTTTTATTTCTTTTCCGGGAA
Organism: uncultured archaeon; assembly: GCA_964550925.1. Classification (GTDB taxonomy): domain Archaea; phylum Iainarchaeota; class Iainarchaeia; order Iainarchaeales; family VGJJ01; genus VGJJ01. Next base: position 5,020 of record CAZKAN010000015.1, read on the forward strand.
CAAAAATGGGTCCACCGCCGATTGTAAATAAATAAATGGATGGAACAAAAAGGAGTGGTGAAATTCCTGTGCTCCCAATTGAAAGTGCAAAAACTCGCATAATCTGTTTAGCCATGTCTGGCAGAATCGTGGTGGCGAAATTCCTCTTTTGATAATCGGCGTGAAAGATGGGTTTTGGTGGTGAATCATTTTTGTGGACATTCTCATAAATGCCGTACTTTTTGGTATCTTGTATTAATTTATTGGGTTCACCGACTTCTTCGAGAATGGCTGCATCTATTCCTTTCGGAACGACCGCCCGTCGCAAGTGCCATTCTAATGCTACTTTATACACTGCATTCGGTGTTTCAACGGTCACCCAACCCATGGCGGAAAGACCGTTTCTCAAATTATAAGCTTTCGTAATAGTTTTTCAACAACAGCGCGTCCTTTTCCTGTCCCGGGCATTCCGTGATGCATATTCCCCCCACGTTAAATGTCTTCAAACTTTCGGCCATCGCCTTCCAGTTTACGGTTGATTCGTTTGAGTCAAAACTCGTGTGGTAGCGTTCTCCTTTTTCCGTGTATGTGATTCCGCAGCATTGTATGTGTAAGTCTTTCAAATAATTTTGGTCAAATTTCTCAATTTTTTCTAAAATTTTATCAAATTTTTCTCTAGTTGTGAGTGAACCGTTACTGGTGGCGTGCGCGTGTCCAAAGTCCATGCACCATCCTCCCCTTGTTTCGCGTGCGATATCCATGACTTCTTCTAATGATCCCCATTGCGAGAGTTTTCCTGCAAATTCGGGGGCAATTTTTATTTTGATTTGTTGAGCATCCAGTTTTTCATAAATCTGGTTGCACGCATTCACAATTTTTTCTTTTATTTTTTTACTTTCATCCGCGTGTCTAAACGCCGCGTGCACGGCCACGCTTTCCGCTCCGCATAATCCGCCCATTTTGCATGCGAGGTATAGTCTCTCCACACTCGCGTCATATGTTTCTTTTTTGGCCGCGTTCAAGTTGATGTAATACGGCGCGTGCACACTCAAACGCACCCCTGCGTTTTTCCGCGCCTCATTAACTTCGCGTGCCTTTTCTTCGTCCTTGATGTACACGCTCTGCACGAAGGCCAATTCCATGGCATCTAGCCCTAATTCCTTAATCGTTTGAATGCCTTTTACGAGACCCTATCCTTCTGCGGCAAGGGGTATTCCCGAGGGTCCAATGTCCAATTTTCTTTTCATAGCTGGTTAAAGTACGTTAATTATTATAATCTCCTGGTCCTATTCTCTTCTATGCCTCGTTTATCCTTGCTTCAGCCTCAGGAAATTGAGGTCTTTTTCATTCTCCCCGCGTTGCGGAGGGATTTGGCCAAGGCCATGAAAGAGCCCCCCCTTCATTTGGACCAAAAGTCCATTGCCAAACGTTTAGGTATTACCGAACCTGCCGTGTCGCAGTATTTGAACAACAAGCGCGCCACCAAAGTGGTTTTTTCTCCCCACATCCTTGGTTTAATTCGTTCGGCTGCATCAAAGATTGTGGATGATGTTTCCTTGATTCGCGAAACCCAATACTTGTTGAGTGCTGCGCGCGAGGAATTAGTCACGTGCAAAGTTCACGAGGAATTGGTTCCCGCGTTAAAGGGTTGTAAAGCCTGCCATGAGGCCAAGGGCCCCACGGTTTTCACTGTGAAATAATTTTTTTCATGCATCTTAATAATCTCTTTCTCTCGTTAAACGTACATGCCGCGCAAACCTGTTTCGTCTGACGACACGCTCATTATTTCTCGCCGCTTGAAAAATCCTCAGGCAAGTGTGAAAACACCCTCGTATGGTCTCACTAATTTTTGGGTCATTGTCGACGCGTCGCTGGAAAAAAATAAGATTAGTGAGTTTGGTTTTGAAACGAATGGGGGAGAAAAATTCGTGGCTATTTTGACGCAGGGCTTTTCCTATTTTACCGGTTTAACGCACGATGAGTCGGAGGTTTTTTCGCTGGATATGTTTCTTCGAAAATTTGACGTGAGTACCGAGAATCGTGTCCTCGTTGAGCGTGCGTATCATTGCATCAAAGACGTTATTTCTCGCTTGCCTTTTGATGACCCATTGTCCAAGGCTATTGGGAGACTATCCCATTTCCGCGATGAGTTTCCATTAGGAAACATGGGCGCGGATGATGAAGATTAACGATGATTTTCCTTCGCTGATTTTTTTTTCGTGATTATTCTATTATTCTTTTTTGGGATTTCCCATCGCTTCGCGGTAGGTTTTTTCCAATGCTTCTCTCGTTGAGAGAATAGGTTTCCATCCTAATTTTCGTGCTTTCGTGGTGTCGTATTCACGATGTTTAAACAATCGTTTCACGTGCGCTGGGATTAAGAGTGGTTTTTTTCCTGTTAGCAATCCTTGTAATGCAAACACGTGACTCGCGGCCATTCCTACTGCTGGAGGAATGCTTCCGGGTTTTTTTACTCCTTCTATTTCGGCAATCATGTCTACGACTTCTCGAAGCGTGTGTTTTTCGTTTTCCGCGACGATATAGTCTTCATTATACGCGTCCTCGTTTCCCACGCATCGTGCAATAAATTCTACTAATTCCCCCACTTCCACCATTTGCCAGGCATTTTCTCCCTTTCCTATGAGGGGTAGTCCTTTCTGGATGGTTTTGAATATTTGTCCCCAATACGTGTTGGGTCCCATCACGAGTGCGGGTCGAATAATCGTTATTGGAAATACTTCTTGCATTCCCCACACGCGCTGTTCGGCTTCGTATTTGCTTTTCTCATACGTTGTGCATGGGTTCATGGGGCTTTTTTCATTTAGTTTTTGGGCGGTTTCTCCGTATACTCCCACGCTGCTCAAGAAGATGAATTGTTTTACATCATTTTTTTCCGCGGCGTGGAGCATGTTTTGGGTTCCCTCCACGTTCACGCGCCAAATTTCTTCCGGTGATTTAGTTTCATCCAATTCGGCGGCCGCATGAATAATCACATCCACGTGTTCCGTGGCTTTTTCACAATCCGTTGCACGTGTAATATCCATTCCCATTTCTTTGGACATTTGTACGGTCGTGTGTTTTTCGCCTAGCTTTCGTACGAGGCGTTGGCCAATCATTCCGTTGCTTCCCGTGATGAGTATGCGCATACGTAAAACATGCTCCATTACTATTAAAGCACTCCCGGGATGAGGGGTGTAATCCACTCCGGATACATGTACACGATGACTATCCCCGCAAACAGGAATGGGGCAAACTTGGGTAGATTCCGATACACGGGAATCGTGTGGAAATTCATGTGTTGGAGTCTCATTTTGTCACTCGTTCCAATCAAGTTTGGAATTTCCTTCCCCCATTTTTCTTTTTCTTCCTTACTCAAGTGTTCAATCGCCAGTACTTCATCGTCTTCTAACTCGTTGAGCGTGATTCGTTTCAAGAATGCGTGTTCTTTGATTTCTTCTTCTAATGCGTAAAAAATAATTCCTGCGAGCATGGCGACGCTTAACACGATAATCGTTTCACTCGACCATAGTCCTTGCGTGAACACGTAATACATGACTCCTGCCACTGCTGCTCCCATTAATGCTGCGGATTTTTTTCGATTATTTTTCCAATGTATTTTTTTCCGTGATAATACAAACGTTCCCACGTAATACACGCTCAACCCTAAACACGCGAGGAGTGTCCCGACTAATAACACGGCAAATGGAAAAATCATCCCATTGAATGTTGGTTGTACCAGCGCTAATCCTGCAAGCAGTTTAATGTCTCCTCCCCCAATTTTTCCTGTTTTGTACGCGAGTAGGCCAATTCCATAAATTCCCGCGCCTAAAACAAGGCCTAACCATTGTCCGTTTATCACGGATAAAACAATTCCCAATCCAATAAGTGGATACGTGATGTAATCGTAGATGTATCCTGTTTTCCAGTCCGTGTACGCGGCACAAGCCCCTGCGATCATGTTTGCGGCAAATTGGATTTGTTCTAACACCATTTTTTTTCACCCTTGAGTTGTTTTTCGTTTTATCGTAACTTTATTTTTTTTGGTTTTTGAAACCCTTTCATGAGTTTCTGCATTCCTTTGGGATTCTTCAATTTTTCTTCATCCAAGTGTTTGAATTGTCCCATCATTTTTTTGAGTTGTCGATAGTGTTTCAACAAATCTCTCACGTCGCTTTCCTGTGTTCCGCTTCCTTTGGCGATGCGTTCAATTCTACTTGTTGTGAGTACTTCCGGGTCTCTTTTTTCCTGCTTGGTCATCGAGTCCATCATGGCCTTGTATTTGTCTAGTTTTTCTTCTCCCACTTCCAATTCTGATTTGGGGATGTTCATTCCAAATCCCAGCATTTCGGCAATTTTGGAGAGTGAACCCATTTTTCGCGTACTTTCAAGTTGGGTGTAAAACGTTTGGAGTGTAAACGGTCCCTCGAGTGGGTTTTCCGTGTTTACGTTTTCGAGTTTCAAGTCTTCCATTTTTTCTAATAGTCCTTTCAAGTCCCCGTACCCCATGACTCGGCTCAAAAATCGGTCGGCGTGGAATGCTTCTAAATCATTTATTTTTTCTCCCATTCCGATGAAATAGACTGGGGAATGCGTCGCGCGGCATGCGCTCAACGCTCCTCCTCCTTTAGCACTTCCATCCATGCGTGTTAATACGACTCCGTTTACTCCCACCGCGTCATGGAATGCGCTCGCTTGCTTCTTAGCTTGCTGCCCCACGTCCGCTCCTAATACCAACCACACATTTTCGGGTCGTAAAACGTGGTGGATGCGTTTGACTTCATCCACTAACTCGGGGTCGAGGGCACTCCTTCCTGCCGAATCAACAATAATCGTGTGCACTCCCTTGCTCATCAAATCTACAATTCCTTCACGCACAACCATGGATGCTTCTTTTTGATTTCTGTTTGAGTAGAATTGGACTCCCGGCAATTGTTTCACGAGTTGTTCTAACTGGTCCACGGCCGCTGGCCTAAACGTGTCCGCGGCGATAATCCCAACTCTGAGTCCGCGTTTGCCATAATAGTGTGCGAGTTTGGCACACGTGGTGGTTTTACCGCTTCCGGTCGGGCCGGTGACAAGCATCATGCCATGCGG
>CAZKAN010000016.1:0-9982 GCA_964550925.1 uncultured archaeon
GGATGTGCTCCAATTATTGAAAGATGAAAACTTCCAGCCTCAAACAAGACCATTCGAGTCAGGGGAATGGAAAGCCGGGGAAGAGGAAACTACTCCCCGCGCACGTGCACCAATGCGTCATTTAGGAGAATTGGAAGGGTTTGAAGAAACACTTGCCCAACTCCAAAGGGATTTAAAGGACTTCAACGAGAACGTGTCGGGAACACGCTCCACGAGGCACGGTGAAAAAAAACATGAGTGAGGACATGAAAGACATTCCCCGCAGACTCCGGAGATTTTACCGACACGGAGAACCGGTGCCCGAAGAAATGAATGCGGGAAAAAACGCATACACGGAAAAAAACACTCCTCCCTCGCACGAAGAAAACGAACCCTGGATGAATCCTCGAGAAAAAATAACTCCCAACAATTCCCCTCCGCGCGTGAGTTCATCCGCACCAAACTCGCGAAGGAATATGCGCAACGCGGGAAACCCTTCCGCGTCTGTCGCGGTCAATTCTCCATCGAATGTTTCATCCGAACCAAAGCCCGGATTATTCTCGCGCATTTTGAATCACGCGCAACAACCGAGTGTAACACGGGTGGACAAAGCGTTGGGATTGCATGACAAACAATTGTTTGAGGAAAAACCCCCGCGCGCGAGTGAACAAGCCCTGCAACAAACGCCCCCGCTTCCCAAAACCGCTCAAGCCCAAAAAGAAATCCAATCCGCGCTGCAAGAAATACGCAACCTCGCCAAGAATGATGCGCCTAACACGCGTAATACTGCGGAAGAAAAGAAACCCGTTTCACTCACCTCTTTCCACTTTACTCCTGCCGGAGAGGCGCCGCGCGCGCCGGTGGAAAACAATAATCTCGCATCATCGACCTCATCGTCATCATCAGCCGTTTCATCCGCGGGTGTTTCACTATCTCCGCGTGAACGGGCTGAGCAACGCCGGCAAGGAAAAACTATTCCGCTGAATGTTGGACAAAACCCTTCCGCGCCCACCACCCCCATTAGGGGTGACGCTCCCGTTGCCAACGCAACCGTTCCCTCGCACGTGCGTAGGAGAATGGGTCAAGTCGTGAGTGAATCCACCCTCCCCGAGAGTGCACGCGATGAAGAGCGAGGCACGTTTGAACGTGAAAAAGAATCCTTTTCCAACGAAGATGAAGATTTCAAATCCCTCTTTGGAGAAAAGAAAAAAGATGATAAGAAAAAAAAGAAAAGCACGGATGATGAGGATTTTTCACTCGATGAAGAAGGGGATGAAGAATTGGAATTGTTTGATGACAAATAATTCAAACCGTGGTGGTGGTCCCAATAATATCACTCGTGTTTACTTTCGTGCAGCTCAATAAGTTCCACTCCGCATCGGGAATAATGGATGCTGTCCACATGGACAATAAAACTCCTGCGCGGACTTCCGTGGTATCCTGTGTGAGCAAGAATGCATTCCCTGTAAACTCGACCATGTTGATTAACGCTTGCGCTTGCACCGTGTTTCCCACGCGCAAAAACAATTTTTGGATGGCATTGTCGCTCAACTTGGGGTCGCAAAAAAACAATTCATGCGTTTCTCCTGCATTTAATCCCACATTCTGAAAACGAATAGGTTTGCCTGTAGTAGGGTCGATTTGCACATCAAAATTCGTGCGCCAAACCATCACAAACACGTATTTTTGAGCTGTATTAATGGCAAACAAATAATCCTGCGTATCCGCCACGGGACGCATGACTAAATACGTTGAGCGCGCGAGATTACGCTTCGTGTTCTCGGACAAAACCTGGTCATCCGCATAATCTTCTTTCACGAGGGCCATCAAGTAATCTAACTCCATATCGGGGTCGGGACTCAACACGTTAATCTGCTGATTTGAATCACGCGGGGTTGATTGATACATGATGGTTTTCAACGCGGAAGAGGCAAACTCAAAATTATCATTCCGGTTTACTTGGTCGGAGATGCCTTTGCCATAATTCGCTGCAAAAATAAACAAAAAACCCGTGAGGGAAGAAACAATGATGAGTAAGAATAATGCATCCGTGACCGCGGCTTGGGCGCGCGAGGAAAAAACCATTTGGTGTGCCACGCGGTTTTTGTTGGAATTATTTTTGCGTGCGTGCATCATCCTGCCCTCCAAGTAATTACTACTAATGTTCCCGGCACCACCGCGGTGGGAATTTCTAATGCAATGGGAAGGGATAACACCACGTACTGATGGTCGCGCAGCGCTTCGGAGAGAATATCTGAATCAACCGGCGTCGAGAGTCCCGTGGCACAGGATAAGGGATTGTTTCCAATGGAAAAAATATGGTCCGCGACAAAACTTAATGGATGATAACTCCCTCCCGCTTGTTGATTTTGCTGCGTGTCTTGAATAATTTTATTCCATTGTGATGACTCCACAATTCCCGCAAAATAATTCAATCCACGCACATGTATCCCTTTGCACGCGTAATCAAACTCTTGAAACGTGGACAAGTAACTATCTCCTTTCAACGCGTTCGCAATGATGAGCGTGTCTCTATCTGCCGAAAATGATGCGGAGCGCTGATTATATTCGTTGAGCGTGAATGTAAACGCGGCAAAAAAAGTAATCATTCCCACAATGATGGGAATCAAACTGGGAATATCATCCCCGATTGGTCCCAAGTAACCGCGCGCGTTGCGCGTAAACTTTTTTCCCGTGTGACGTGTTAACATACGAATGATTCTCCGCGCGAGGATAGGTAATTATTGACTTGAACTTTGGCGCCGCTGGAACCTGTGCACGTGTCTCCGGAAGCAGTAATGGCGCAGGGAAACACGTACAATGTTGTAACGCCTAATTTGACACTCTTGACTGCGTAAAACGCATTGAGAGGAGGAACATTCTGGGGGTCGAGAACCAATTCTTCTCCCGGCAATACTTCAATGGGGGTTCCTGAACTCAAATCCAACAATACCACGTTGGCAGGCGTGTTTACGGAAGACGCGGCAAGCACCGTGTTGGGCCGTTTAATGTCACTCACGGCAAAAATAATCCGCGTTCCTGTGTTGTTCACCGTGTCCGTGAATGCGACGATGGATAAGTGATAATACACGTTATTTCCAAAGCTTGAAAATTTACTGGGAATGGTGATGGGTTTACTATCGCATGTGGTGGGGGCGACGAGCATGCCATTAATGGAATACGTGTACTTGTCCAATTCTTGCTTCACTTCCCCCGCGAGAAAAATTCCTCCCACGTTTAACGTGAAAAATGAAATAATGGAGAATAATGCCACGACCAAAATGAGCAAGTTAATTTTGGATAAAATAAATTCAATCACGCATCATCCACTCGCTGGGTTGATTCATTTTTTTTACCCTGTTTACCCGGTGCGCAAATACGCGCACACAATCGGAACGGTCGCTGTCAAATCACTGGCTTTGAGAAAGGAATATGTTCCCTGCTGAATTGTTTCACTGGAAAAATCTTGCAGAGTCCATCCCTCCGAGGAACGGTCGGGACATTGTGCACTTCCCTGCGCAGGAAAAATAGTGGAGGGAGAAATGTCCACACACTTGGTGAATGTGTCATTCTTTCCTTTGTATTGAATGAGCGAGCAAATGCTCCGCGCGGAAGAACAATAACTCGAACACACGTTCGGGTCGGTGGAATCAATGAGTTGAATGCACATGATATCCGTGCTCGTTGATAGGGTGGAAAAATTATCACAATCATTAATTTTAGCGGAACAACTATCAAACGAAAAACGCAGTTGCGCACTGCCTTTTCCGGTAGCCACGTTCTGCAAGTTTCTCGCCATGCTTTCCAGGGTGGCATTGATGGTATTGGCGCACGTTTGTTCCTGCAATCGTTCAATCGCCTGGTATCCGGCAAACAGGACAAAACCCATGAGTATGACCGCAATGAGCAATTCAAAGGGAGCCGATTCTTGTCCGCGCGAAAGGAGTGAACGCATAGGGTGTTCATTCTTCCTGACCATAAAAAGACGTTGGCGGAACACCCTCTCTAGGCTTATATTCATGCCATTGGTCTTCCTACTCGTGCCTTCTCCGTATTCTTACTCATCCCTCACTCTATTCGACTCCTGTCCTCGGCCAGTTTCGGCTGGCCGCTGCGATATCGTGGTGCCGCTGCTGCGACACCACTCCAAGATGGATTGGTGTTGAAATGCCAAGTCCGTATTCGTATTCATCACTAACTTTGTTCGACTCCTGCCCGCAGGCCTACGCTCACAAGTACGTGTGGAAGACACGCATTCCTGAAGAAGAGTTGCGCGTGGACTTACCCATGACGTGCGGGAGTGTCGTCCACTCATTACTGGAACACGCTCATCGCACAATCTTGGACACGCAACGTGTGCCCACGCTCCCCGAGTTAAAGGAAAAACTCCCCGAACTCTGGAAAACCGTTTTGAGTGAGTCCCTCACTCCAGTCACTCCGGAAGAATTAGCCCCCTTCCTTCAACGCAGCGTGGAAAATGTTTCATGGTACGTTGAAACACTTTTAACACAAGAAAAAGGAGCCACCATTGCGGTGGAAAAAAAACTCTTGTATCCGCTCAACCCGAGAAACAAACAATGGTTGATTGGCTTCGCGGACCGCATCTCTCAACCGGGGGATGATTCCCTCATCATTCATGATTACAAAACGGGTTCCAGTAAAATGGGTGAAAAAGCACTCTCAACGGACTTTCAAGCCAACTTGTATGCGAGCATGGTCGCGCACGAATATTCGCCACTTTCGTCGATTGAATTGCACTGGCATTATTTAACGCATCAAAAAACGGTACGTGTCAAAGTAAACCCTGAAAACGTGCGCACATCCATTTCGCGCGCGCAAACACTTGCAAATGCAATTGAATCCCACAAACAAGCCCAACTATTTCCCGCGAAAGTAGGCTTTGCGTGCACGCGCTGCGATTTTGTGAGCGTGTGTCCGGCGCACGTACGAAAATAATGAACTAATTTTTGCGCACTAAACTCATGCGTGCTAAATTCGAATCTGCGGCAACAAATATGGCATGAAAAAGAAAACGATTAACAAGAGTAGGAAAATTCCCACTCCCTCTCCAAAATCATTCCAAAAAACCACAATCACCAGTCCAAACGCGGCAACCCACAACAATGAAAGACCGGAAAACGCAATATAGACTCCCGTGAGGATACCTAAAAAGAATACGAGCATGACGAAAGCACCCACTTTCTGGGCAATAATCTTCGTGCTTTTGATAAAGCCCTTAAAAAAATCGGCCACTGTCCCCATGCGTTATCACTCAATTCCGTATACTATTCTCCCCTCCCAAGACGTATTTAAACTGACTCACACACGGGGGTTTAAAACCCGTTTTTACCTTTGTTGAGCGTATGCTAGACATTCATTTCGTACGCGAACACGTCGAAGGGGTGCGCGAAAACCTCTCCCGTAGACAATACGCGCCTTACCTGGAATTATTCGACCAAGTAGTGGCGGAAGACATTGCCTACCGTAAAGCGCTGCAAGAAGTTGAAAGCTTGCGGGCCCAACGCAATCAACTCACGCAACAAGTGGCGCGTGTGAAAGACAATCCCATGGAAAAACAAACCCTGGTGCAACAGTCTCGTGACGTGGGAGAAAAAATAATTCAAAATGAGAAAATCCAAAAAGAATTGAAAGAAAAAATACACGAAAAACTAATGAAATTGCCCAACTTGCTCGCGGAAGACGTTCCCTTTGGAAAAGACGACACGCAAAACGTGCAAGTCAAAACGTGGGGAGAAATCACGGAGAAAAACTTTGAAGTACTCACTCATGCACAGGTCGCGAAGAATGTGGATGGGGCCGAATTTGATCGCGCCGTCAAAATATCCGGAACAGGATTCTTCGCACTGAAAGGACCATTAGTGTTGCTCGATTTGGCATTGCAGCGCTATGCACTCGACGTGTTAATGCGCGACGGATTCATTCCCTATGCCCCTCCGCTGTTGATGAACCGCGCCGCGTATGAGGGTGTAACGGACCTATCAGATTTTGGTAATCAACTCTACAAACTTGAAAATGAGGATTTGCACCTCATTGCCACGAGTGAACACCCGTTAACGGCGCAATACATGAATGAGACCCTTCCTTCCTCGCAATTGCCTATTCAACTCGCGGGATTGTCTCCATGTTTTAGAAAAGAAGTCGGAAAACACGGCTTAGACGAACGAGGATTTTTCCGCGTGCACCAATTCAACAAGATTGAACAAATAGTCATTTGCTCTCCCGAAGAAAGCCCGGCTTTTCACGCGCGCATTGTTTCGAATACCGAAAAATTATTCCAAGGATTAGGAATACCTTACCGCGTGGTGAATGTGTGCACGGGAGATTTAGGAATAGTTGCCGCCAAAAAGTTTGACATTGAGGGATGGTCTCCCCGCGAGAAAAAATATTTTGAATTGGCCTCCCTCTCAAATTGCACCACGTATCAAGCCGTGCGACTCAACATCAAAGTTTCTTCCCCGGATGGGAGTAAACGTTACGCGCACACGCTCAACGCGACAGCCATCGCCACGGCTCGCATGCTGCGATGTATTCTTGAAAACTATCAAACCCCGGACGGAGGATTTGACGTTCCTCCCGTGTTACAACCTTACATGTATGGGTTGACGCACATTGCGCCGGTTACGAAGTAGTGGTATTCGTTATTTCGCACGGAATATGCTATAATTTTCCGTCCTGAAAATGGGTTCTTTTTCATAGCCGGGAAGAGGAATACACTCCAGTAAGCGGCACCACCCGTTTTGTTCAAACGAAATGGCTTCGGACGTAATCCATATCTCTCTCCCTTCTTCGCGGGCGCGCGCAATCATTGCACTAGCATCCATTCGTTCTTTTTCCATGCTTTTTCCATTGAACAAACGTTTAACGGTATACGGGTGCAAAATAACATCGGGTTTTCCATTCTCGTGACACGCACCATAGTTATGAAAGCGTGGACCCATTGCTTCACCCTCGCGTCCCGTAATGATGAGGGGGTCATGGTCTGCCCGGCTCATAAAATCAAATCCCTTCGCGATGTCTTGATATTGTATGCTCGTCTCTTCAAATGCCAAAAATCCCGGAACGAGCCATAAAAACTGCAGGAGAACTAAGCCAATAATAACATTCCTGCTGAGTCTCATCTTCTTTGTCAGCCATTCCATGGTTAGAAAACCACTTACTAAAAAAAATGGCAAAATAGGAAATAAATAATACACGTTTTGCCCGAGTGGAAATAGCAAAAGTAAAATAGCGTAGGGGGCGCTCCACCAAAGCGTTTCACGCACTACTTCCTTCGACAATGCGTGCGGAATCCAAATGACGAATGGAATGATGAATGGAAACAAGATTGCAAAAAAATAGAAATAGATGACACTGTTTGACCATACATGCGAAAAATACTCAGTGAAGGGCAAGTACTGAAGGGAAGTATCGTCTCTCACATTGTTGGACAAGAGTAGTGCGTAAACAATCACTGCAAATATAATTCCGGCCAAGAAAAAAATCTTTTGGTTTTTCGAAAATTTATTTTTCCATATAAAATAAGGAATAAAAGCTGCGAGAGAAATGCGAATCCAGAGCGTGAATGAAAAAATAATGGTGAAAAGCCCCCCTGCTTTGGGAGAAAATTTCTTTGCGCTATTTTCAATGAACAAATACGTTGATGCAAACAAAAAAAAGGTGAAAATGGTGCCCGGATAACCTAGCACAGCACTTGAAATGTAATCGGGGAGCAAAAAGAGCGGGAGCACCAACACGCGTGCGCGTTCATCGTTGAAAATGCGCGCGAGTACACTCCCTATTAGAAAAATATTCACAAACCCCGCTGCCAAGGAAAGCAATCGTGCAGCAAGCGACCAATCAACACCCAACCCGTGAACAACTTGAATCAGAAGCGAGTATCCAAAACCGCTAGCATACCAATTTCCCGGAAAAAAACCATTTTTTGCAATGTTCTCCGCCGAGCAAACATAACTCGCTGCGTCGCCGGCCCCAATTCCCGGAGTGTGAAGAAACCAATTTCCCACCATCAACAACCATGCGCCCGCAAACAAAACAACTAAGGGAGTGAAAGTCATGCTGGTTTTAGTAAACGCCATTCTCATCCATCACATTTACTCTACTAAAAACTATTCACTTTCCTCCGCGGATTTTGTTTGGCGTTGATTTATTAACTCATTTTGTTTTGTTTCCCATGAATATGCCCCGCAAACCCGTGAAGAAACCCCTTGTTCAAAAGCGCTTATCGGATTATTTCCCGGAAGAACACATTGTGATAACATCCGGAATTGTCTTGCTCGCCGTGGCACTATTGACCTTGCTTCCTCCGTCCGTTTCGCGGGGATTGTCCATTGGCATTGCCACCACGGTCTCCAACACGGGATTCTCTACTATTTCCGTGTGGGAAGCATTCTTCATCGGCTTCGCTGCTCTTGCGTTCGTTTTTGCTCTAGTATTCGTGGTGCAACGCTACATCTCGCAACGCGTGTAATGGCTTGAATAATCTTTTAGAAAAACTAAAACTATTTTGTGATGCCTTTTACTACTTTTAGAATCTCTCCAAACCTGTCCCAACCCACGCGCTCACGTAATACTTTGTACGCGTGGATGCGTTCTTCATTCACGCGCAACGCGGTGCGTGTCCATTCCTCCGCGGGATTGCCCTTCAGGGCGGGTGCCCACCTCTCATACTCAAACTCGGCCCGAATGAGTTTGTTGATGAATATCCCTTCCACACTGTTTTTACTATACCCAAATTTTTTCAGCACGCGCGCTTCAATCACGTGTCTGCGTTCAACAGGGGACATGAACCGGCGGCCGATGACACTGGCGTGTTTGGCGCGTGCCGACCATTCGCTCCAACGACTACGTACCCGTTCTCGTAAACGCGACCATTTTCCTGCTGCCATGCTTGCTTGAGTGGTTGAGAAAATATAAACACGATTAAAAAAAACGCAAAATATAGGACAGTTGTTTTTGGGCTAATGCCTTGGGGGGTAGCCGCGTCTCTTTCGTGCGGTTCTCCACTCTGCTGCCGGGCGCGTTTTGGGTCGGTTCACCCGGTTAAATGTTTCAACCGCGTGGTCGTGAAGTGCCACGAATTGGGTGCGCGTTGCTTCCGTTAGTTTGATGCCTCTTCTTCTCATTTCCACGAGCATGAGTCGACTAATGGCTTGTGCATTCGGGTGTCCGAGCGAGAGTTCGTTAATGTACTTCACTGGGTCAACGGGTTTACGGGAAGTCATGCGTTCACCACTCTCTTATGATTAAAAATACTATTTGCACATAACTGAATATTCTTTTAGTAAAACTAAAACTATTTTTTCTTCGTTTTGGGGGTGGTTTCGTTCACGGCCCACTTCAAATAAAGCGCATTGGCCTCTGCGGGCAGGGTCAAAATGCAGGGGGTTTCATACGGGTGGATTTTTTCTAACTCTGCCCTGGCTTTAACGATCAATGATTTTGGTGTTTTAGCTAACAAAATGGTCTCGCGCGCGTGATCAATCCGCCCTTTCCACCAAAACAAGGAGTTTCCCTCCAGAAAAACCGCGCAAGCGATTAGGCGCTTGTTGAGTAAAATCGTCGCGGCATCGGACGCATCATTCTGCGATTCAAATGTGGAATAAATCAATCCAAATTTAGTCGAGGGCATGGTGGGAGAATTTCATTGGACCTTAAAACGCTGCACCCACCTACTAACTACATAATTAACTTGTTTTTCCATTAACGATTTTTTTATTTTCCCCCTGATTTGCTTCTTTGCGGAATAAAATGTGTTTTAGGCACTTATCTGGCAATTCCTTAGTGTTTCTCGAATAATTCCCTCTGTAATTATTCCTCCGTTTCAATTCTTCCTTCGCGACGCCGGCATCTTGACGCGGCCTCATTTTCTTCCCTTTACATCACCTTTGGGTGTTTTACGTCACTTCACACTCAAATATCCCCCAAAAATCCACTAATATGCCGGATAATCATTCTTATCCTGCATCTCACCCTTAGGAAAAAT
>CAZKAN010000017.1:0-9960 GCA_964550925.1 uncultured archaeon
AAAAGTTTGGGGGGATCGTCTAGTCTGGTAGGATTGCACCTTCGGGAGGTGCAGGCGAGAGTTCAAATCTCTCTCCCCCCGCTGTTTATTAATTTCAATGTAGAAACAACTTATGCGAAAAATACTTTTTCTAGCTATTATTGTAATTTTTCTTGCCGTGTTGTATTGTGGAACCGCCAACTTGACGTTGCCTCCGGCTGCTGAAAAAATAAATAGTGTAGATATCACTGGGAGTAATCAAGATTTGACTCTCAGTTATTCGTCATCTACTAAATTAAACGTAGTTGGTTCCGGAAATAGAATTGTTTTGATAGCCGATTCAAATGTTGTTTCAATTGATGTTACTGGAAGCAATAACCAAATTAGCGTTCCCTCCGCGGAAGATATATCAGTGACAACGTCTGGGTCCGGAAATGTTGTTACTCGATTCAACTAATCCTTGAGTATCGCGCTCAACAAGGCCATTTGCACATACATTCGGTTGCGGGCCTGTTCCCACACGAGAGAGTTTTTCGCGTACATCACGTTGTGCGAAACTTCTTCTCCTTTCAGCGCGGGGAGGCAGTGCATCCCCACCGCGCCGCGGGCGCATTTCGCGAGGAGTTTTTCATTGAGTTGAAACTTGCTCAAAATGGGTTGGAGTTTTTTCTTGTCGAGTTTCATGTGCATACTCTCCCATTCGTCGGTGTATACCACGTTCACGTTTTTCAGCGTTTGCGTGTCGGGCATTTCCGTGAATGTTTTGATTTCCGCTCCCGTTTTTTTCGCGTACGCGTGAGCAATCTTCAAATATTTTTGCGAGACGGGGAATTGTTTGGGCGAGGCCACGTACATATTCACGCCCAACATGGCACAGCCAACTAAGAGTGAATCCGTGATGTTGTCGCTGACTCCCGTGTACATGAGTGTAACATCGTTGAGTCGTTTGAAGTGTTCACGAATGGTGAATAAGTCCGAGAGAATTTGACAGGGGTGGTCCTCGTTGGTGAGTCCGTTCACTATGGGTTTGTCCGAGTATTTGGCCATGGTTTCTAATTCTTGGTGTTCGAACACGCGGGCCATAATACAATCCGTGTAGCGTGATAAGGTGAGCGCGGTGTCCTGCATGTCTTCTCCTCGCCCCATCTGCGTAACGGTTTTGTCGATGAAGAGCGAGTGCCCATGTAATAAGTGTACTCCCGCGTCGAATGAAACCCTTGTTCTGGTATAGGGTTTTTCTAAAAACAGGGTGACGGTTTTTTGGTCGAGGAGGTGGGGCAATGGTGTGTGGGAGCGGTGAATTTCTTTGAGTCTTTCCGCGAGGTGAAAAAGCATGTACGATTGTTCCGCGTTCACATCATCAGTGCGCAGGAAGTCTTTTCCCCTCATCTGGCGAAGGGTCTTGGTTTCGAGTATTTTTTCGATATCATTTGTGGATGCGGGTTCCTTTTTCATGGTTTAACACCTCGTTTAGTTCGCCTGTTTTTCCAATGTAAGCAGTTTTTCCCCCTTTTTGAATGAATCGAATACTGGAACGGACTTTGGGTTCCATGCTTCCGGCACCAAACTCTCCTTGGTTGAGGTAGTAGCGCGCTTTGGCTAATGAGAGCATGTGAATGGGGGTCGGTTTCGTGTTATACTGCGTGTACGCGTAACTTTCATTCGTGAGAATGACCATCTCCCTTGTTGCGAGTGCGTTTCCCAACACTTGCGTGGTTAAGTCTTTGTCGATCACCGCGTCCGCGCACTGCCACGTTTTTCCTTTTCGTGAAACGGGAATTCCTCCTCCTCCGCATGCAATCACAATGTGGTTTTTTTCCAATAATTCGGAGATGGCATCGATTTCAACTATTTTTTTGGGGTTGGGAGACGCAACAATTTTCCTGAAGCCTTTTTTCGCGTCATGAATGAAGGGGATTTTTTCTCGCGTTAAATGGTGCGAGGATTTGTACCACGGCCCAATGGGTTTCGTGGGGTGCGTGAACGCTTCGTCGTGTGCATCCACTTCGACGTGCGTGAGGACTGTTGTCACGTGTTGCGTGGGCAACCATTTTTTTAGTCCGAATGCAATGAGGTGGCCAATTTCTCCTTGCGTCATGCCCACTTCCACGTGCAAGGGCATTGTAGGAATGCGTGGCGAGGCGGCTTGCATTTGCAACTCTAAATTTCCCACTTGGGGTCCGTTTCCGTGCGTGATAATGAGGGGCGTGTCTTTCTTCGCGAGTGCGGCAATTTCCTCACATGCGTGAGTGATGTTTTTCATTTGTTGAGCGTAGTTGCCTATTTCGTGTTCCCGAATGAGGGCATTTCCGCCGAGTGCAATAATGAGGGGCTTCACGTCCTTGTTAAGCGTATTTGGATTTTATATAGTGGCGGGTCCGGGCTATTTATTGTTTGAGTCGTCGAGCTCTTCTTTGCCTGACTATCATTTGCTGTTGTTTGATGGCAGTCATTCGTTCCTGCTGAGCGTATTTCTGAAATTTTTCCCGTGCTCGTCGTAAAACACTCGTTTTGGCTTCTCTTGTCATGCCTGTGCTCTTTTTTATTAGTTGGAATAGTTGCAACATTCGCGTTGCACTGAGTGCGCGGTCGATTGAATTCACAAATCCGGCAGCTATATTGTTGCCTCGTGGTGTTGGCATTGCTTCTCGAGCGGAGATAACGAGCCTGATTATTTCTTCGCGTTGGTCACTTGTCAGTCGTTTGTATAAGTCTGGTTTTTTTAATGCGTAAAGCAATACGGATAATTCTCTTGCTGTTAGATTTCCTTTCGCGATTCGTTTTTTTAATTTGGTGAAGTCTATTTTTCTGCGATTTGGAAAAGCGTCAACTATTTCATTTAACCAGTTTTTAACCGCTTGTCGCTCGTTCGGTGTCAGCCATCTGAAAATTTTTGGATTGCGGACCTTGTGTTGGAGCGAAATCAATTTTCGGGTATCGTTTTGATTAATTAGCATTTCTATTCGTTCTTGGAGTTCTTCAAATCGGCTTTTGCCACCTGTCGAATGTCCATTTTCTTGGCTCATTTTACTGTTGTTTCATTTCCGCTTTATATAGTGTACTTTTTTCCTGGCGCGGGAAAATCGCCTTTCTTGCGTTTGGAATTTATATAGGCTAAGTCCTCTTTTTGGAGTATGGTGTCCCCTCGCATTCGTTCGAAGACGGGTTTTTCGGATAGGCTCGTTATGCGCTTCCGTTCACGTTTGCTTCCGGCTGTTGTGCGTGAGAGCGAGGGATATCAGACCGCGCTCAAGTATGCGATGTTTCAGCGGGGTTATCGTTTGGGTCGTAACACGGTGACCGATCCATTCGTTTTCAACCGTGCCTTTCGCGCGGCGGACCGTGCGGCGCGTGTCGCGCAGGAGCGTTTTCATTCGCCTGTTTTTCGTGCCGCGTTTGCATTGCTTCCTGCGCGGATGAAAGAGCGTGTGTTGAACGAGTATCGCACTATTATCAAAACTGCCGCTGCGTTGCGTAGGATTCAGGCGCGGGATTTGGTGCAGCATCATCAGACGCCTTCCGTGTATGATAAGCGCGCTTTCACTGCTTTGTTGCGTGAATCCTTGCGGAACGGGTTGCGTAAACCCTTTACTTTAGCTATGGTCGATTTGGATGATTTTAAACAAGTCAACACGCTCTACGGACACGGGGTCGGAGACGTTGTCTTGGATCATTTTTCGAATGCGCTTTCTCGTTTTGCTAAGAATCATGGTGGTTTTGTGGGTCGTGTGGGTGGGGAGGAGTTTCAGATATATTTGCCCATTCCCCCGGAGCAAACCCAGAAATGGTTGGATGCGTTTCGCAGCACGTTTCGAAATGATACTCAGCGTGCGGATTTTATTCGACGGTCAGGGGTTCCGGTGATTGGGGATATTTCTCAATGGAATAAGGGTGTATCATTCACAGCCGGAGTGACGGGTTCACGTGAGTTGCATCAGAATATTCGTGAATTGAAACCATTGTTTAGTTTGGTTCAACGCGGTCTTAAGGAAGGTAAATCGCGCGAAGGGAAAGGCTCGTCAATTTTGATTGATTTGCCTCGCCAGGTGTAATGCATGCGTTTAGCGTGTTTGTTTTCCGGCGGCAAGGATTCCGTGTACGCGTTGCATTTGGCCAAGAATGCCGGCCACGAGATTTCATGTTTAGTGGCGATGCGTCCTGAAAATGTGGAATCATTCTTGTTTCACGTTCCTAACATTGAGTGGACGAAGTTGCAAGCGGAATCGATGGGTTTTCCTCTCGTTATCGTTCACACGAGTGGTCAGAAGTCCCAGGAAATGAAGGATTTGAAACGTGTTTTGAGTGAGTTGAAGCAAAAAAACAAGATTGAGGGCGTGGTCACGGGCGCGGTGTTTTCCACGTATCAAGCGTCTCGTATTCAAAAAATTTGTTTCGAGTTGGGATTGTTTTGCTACAACCCCTTGTGGCAAACCTCCCCAGCGTCGCATTGGCACGAGTTATTAGTGAACGGATTTGAAGTCATTCTCACAAGTGTCGCGGCACAGGGATTAGACAAATCATGGTTGGGCCGGAAAATGGACTTGTTGAGCGTTCATTCCTTGTATGCATTAGAGAAAAAATACGGTCTTTCGTCCATTGGAGAAGGGGGCGAGTTTGAATCATTCGTGGTCAACGCTCCCTTGTTTGCTAAAAAAATTTACATTTCTAATTACAAGGATGAGTGGAAAGGGTTGCAAGGCACGCGTCATATTTTGCGTGCACAACTCGTTTCCAAAAATGAGACTAAACGTGTCACGTTTAACGTGGATAAAAAAGTGCGCGTGAAAATGAAATCCAAAAAAAGCGTGAAGAAATCCGTTAAACGCAAGAGGGCATCGCGATGAGTCGTATTCATTCCGTGCTTGTGGTGAATTGTTCACGCGACAATGACTTGTTGAGCGTGCGTGAGTTTGTGTGGCCGATTCAGCGTTCGTTACCCGTTCCGAGTAAAATAATCCCCCTGCGTGCGTTTACGGAGAAGTCATTGCAATCGTTTGATGCGGTTATTTTGTCCGGGTGTCAGTTGTTAGATAATGGGTATTTGAATCACGTGAAAAAACTTTCCTGGTTGAAAAAAGTGGAGAAACCAGTATTGGGCGTGTGTGCGGGGCAGCACTTGTTGTGCCTCGTGTACGGGGGAAAAGTCCTCGATATGAAACAACCTTGCGTGGGGGTGCATTCCATTAACTTGCGTAAAAATCGCGCATTCTTGGACAGCAACCTCCCCTCGTTAAACGTATACGGATTGCATTCCCACACCATTACCTTGCCCAAAGGACCCTTCATCTCTGCCGCGTATTCTTCCCAGAATCCGAATGAGGTTATTTTCCATGAAACAAAGCCCGTTGCCGGTGTATCATTTCACCCGGAAGTGTTGAATAAAGGCCTCTTCCCCTCGTTTTTAGTGTGGGCGGAGGGTCGTCTGCCCCCAAGCAAATAGTGGTATCTTTTGATTTTTACACTGACTCAGCTGGACTAGCATTCTCCATTCGTGGCGGGTGATAGGAGGTAGGTGAATGTGTTCTCCCCGCGCTGCGTGTCAAAATACCATCCTTGGGGAATGGTGCTCACGCTCTCCCACGCATTCCTGCATTCGAACGCAAACGCACAACTTGTGCAGTATCGTTTTTCCCGACAAACATCCTCAAATGAATCGTATTTTTTTTCAAACGGAGTAACGTTATCCACCGCACACGTGCTCACGATTTCTCCCCCCACGTTGAGCGTGTATTCGTCTTCCACAAACCCTGCGTTTTCCGCGGAGGCGCGTATCACGATGCGATAACCTCCCGGGTTAGAAGGATTAGTGCTGAGTGAGGTGCTGGTTGTTTTTCCCGCGGAAATAATTCCCAGGTTGTTTTCATTTTCATATGATATTTTTTCGACTTCTTTTCCATTTTCAAATTGTTTTTCCCACACTTGGATGCGTGCCGTGACATCGGTCGTGTCCACTTCTCCTGCGTTGAATACAATCATGTTAAACGTGATAGTTTCTCCTGCTTGGAACGTTCCTACTGGTGCATCCACGTTCATGAATTTTAATTGTGCGGGGGCATTTCCCACGTACACATTGCACGTGTGCAATTCCGCATCACTTTTTTCGCATCGTGCACTCAGGGTGGTTTTTCCACTCTTGAAAAAGCGAATAATTTCTGGGGTGGCAGCTACGTTTTGGGAACAATTTTCCAGGAATGGACAGCAATCGCTTCCCGCGCATGCGAATGCCACGTTGCGCGTGATATTGTCATAATTTCTCGCGTTGAGTGTTTGGTCGGGATACGTGTTTACTTCCTTGGATGTACTTTCTCCTAATTGGGCTTGGGCTTCGAGCAATAATGAATCAACACTCTTGGATAGGTTTGTCTGCATGGTGAATAGCGGCCCCAGGAGTGAGGTAATCATGTAAATCGCCGTTCCGGCTAATACGGCTGTCACGAGGAGTTTGAACACGTTCATCGTTTCTTCAACCCCCATCGGTATTGTAAAAATAATAATTTTTTGAGCACGTATGCGAGCAGCAATCCAAACACGGTGACTACGATTAGGTTTTCCCAATCACCCGTGCGTAAAAAATACAATCGTTGTTTAATTACAAAATCATCAATGGCTAATAAGAAAATGACCACTAATCCGAAAGCGAGGACAAATAATCCAATTCCCATGAGCTTATTGGTTACTCGTATGAGTGTGCTCACCGCGCTTCCTCCACTTTGACTTTTTTCTGGTTTTGGTACATTTTGATGATTTCTCTTACGGTGGTGGCCATTTCAGGTTCCTTATCATTCCGCAGTTTTAATATGCGTGGGAATCGGAGCGCGTAACCCGTGTTTTCTCCGTGTTCTCTTCCTGCCGTGTGCATGGGGCTCTGCGTGATTTCATCTGCCCTTACTTCAATCACAAACTTGGGTTCCACCCACGCGTATGGTTCAACGTCACTATCCACGCGTGCCGGCTTGTGGGTGAGCGTGTGTTTAGATAATAGTTTGTGCAAATCCGCAAGCATTTCTTCCGAGAATCCCGTTCCAATACGCGTCACGGACTTGAACATGTCTGCTTTGTCATCGTATACTGCGGCGAGCAATCCTCCTAATCCAAATTCTGTACGTTTGCCCTTTCCTTTGTAGTATCCAATAATCACTAAATCAACCGTGTCTTGCAATTCTCCCTTGTACGAGCGTTTGAGTTTAATCCACGCGAATTTTCTCGCTCCCGCGATGTAGGGCGCGTTCAAGTCTTTGCACACGATTCCTTCTAATCCTCCGGAAACATTTTCATTGAAGAATTTATCCACTTCCTTCGAGTTGTCCGTGATAATCCCGTTCGTGAGTTCGATCGTGTCTCCTTTCATAATGAGTTTTTTGAGTTTTTCTCTCCGTTCATGAAAGGGGAGTGACATGAGGTTTTTGTCATTTACACTCATCACGTCAAACAAGAATAATTTGAGTGGTAATTCCTTGGCTTTTTCATCAATGTCATATTTTCGCTTGCGCTGAATGGTTATTTGGAATGGGAAAAATTCTTGGGTTTCCTCATTCACTGCGAGCGCTTCTCCTTCCACAATACACGTGTGACAGTCTAGTTGTTTTTTGGCGGCGTCCACGATTTCGGGGAACATATCTGACATGTTTTCCAAGTTTCTCGAAAAAATCCACACGTCTTTTCCTTTCTTGTGCACTTGCAAGCGAAAACCATCGTATTTGCTTTCCACGATGCATTTTCCTAGTTTTTCGATAATGTCTTTGGCCAAGGGAAGGCGTTCCGCGAGCGTTGGGCGAATGGGGACGCCGGGTTCTAAGTCAATGTTTTTGAGTCCCTTGAGTCCTTTTTCGGTTAGTTTTTCCGCGAGCGTTCCTAAGTCCGAGTAAATGTTGTACTTGGCTTCAATCTGTTCACGTAATTTCATGCGTATTTTTCGTATTTTTTCGTCGGGGGATTTTTTCCCCGTACTTTCCTCAATTTCTTTTACTAATGAAGGGTTTTCCTTTTGAAATTCTTCCAAGTGAACGTGGGCAAGGGCGTCCATGAGGGTTGGGTCTCCTACTCCCAATCGTAATGCTCCTAATGCAAAGCGCACCACGAATTTTCCCTCGTTGGGTGAGGAGGAGTTGAGCAACTCTGCCAACAACTTTATTTTCAATTCCTGCGTTCCTTCTCCCGTGAGTGTGGCTAATTTCATGAAATTTTCGTGAACTTTTTTTACGCTAAGGGTTGTGCGTACGAGTGATTGTTGGGTCTTTTTTTCTAAATACTCACTTGCAACTTGTCCCAAGTCTCCTGTTTTTTTGAATTTTTTTTCCACATCTTCTTTCGTGTATCCTGTTGCGCGTGCAATGGCTTGAATCACGAGTTTTTCTCCTAACCCTGTCTCCGTGTTCTCATACGCGGGAGCTAGCCTTCCTTGCAGTAAATAGATGACATTCTTCATGTCCTCCGCGGGGGTTTGTTCAAACAATGCCGCGAGCTGCGTGGTCATATCCACGCGTTTGGATGTTTTTTCTATTTCGTCAAACGCCTGTGCCACGAGTTCGAATTTCATGATAAATGGACAAGACGGGGGCTTTTAATGATGAGGCCACGCACCACGAGGATTACCCAAAAATGCGTTCCATCGCATGTCGGAATGGGCTGTGTCGCTCACGAATGATTAAACCGTGTCTCGCGGCAAACTGCCTGGCGTGCGTGGAAATGGGTGCGTCTAATTCTATTTCTCTCGTCAAGTGTTGTCGAATCGGATACCTCGTTGAGCGTATTTCGATTCCTTTTCCTTTCAATTCTCCCAATGCTTCCCAGTGTTCGATGAGGGCTTGTTCGGGTACTTCTTCGAGCATGCGTTCGGGCACGTGCATGCGTGAAGAGTGAATAACGGCTTTGGGTAAAATGACTAAGTGCCGGAGGGCGCGTAACGCTCGGCGGGCGCGGTGCAATTGTTCACGATGCTCGTGGGAGTGGGTTTTCTCCGCGCGCACGGTTTTGTGTGCCTTGCGTGAGCGTGTTTTTCGCTCGTTGCGCGTGTGTTTTTGACTGGTTTTGCGTGATGCCATGGTGTTCGTAAAAATTTGGGCTTTAAAAACATATTCCGTGGGATTTTGGTAAGCACATACCATTTTGGTTTTGGTCAAGCTTTTTGACCATCGTCAAAAAGGTTGGGGGAGTAGTATAGCCTGGTAGTATACCACCTTGGGGTGGTGGCGACCCCAGTTCAAATCTGGGCTCTCCCGTGTGCCCGCATTATCGGGCAGCGCTAACGGACTACGTGGGGGTTCGATGAACCCCCAGTAGGCCAATTTTAGTGTTCATTTCACCCCTCCTATTTAATTCGTATTCATCTCTCATTCATGCGTATGGCAAATGAAAAAGCCCCCAAGCTGGTGGGAATCACCGTCAAGAAGAATGATGATTTTTCCGAGTGGTACAATCAAGTCGTGTTGAAAGCCGAGCTCGCCGATTACGCTCCCATTCATGGATTCATGGTCATTCGCCCCCACGGCATGATGATGTGGGAGCAGATTCAGAATTATTTTGACACACGTATAAAGTCATTGGGCGTGCAGAATGCGTATTTCCCCTTGTTGATTCCCGAATCTTTTTTCAAAAAGGAACAAGAGCATGCGGAAGGGTTTGCTCCCGAAGTCGCGTGGATTGCGCAAGACGAAAATGCTGAGAATGAAGAACGTCTCGCCATTCGTCCAACGAGTGAAACCATGATGTATGACATGTATTCCAAGTGGATTCGTTCTCATCGTGATCTTCCCTTGCGTATTAATCAGTGGTGCAACGTCGTGCGTTGGGAAATCAAGGCCACTAAATTGTTTTTGCGCACGCGAGAGTTTTTGTGGCAGGAAGGACATTGTGTGTATGCCACGCATGAAGAAGAGCGCGAAGACAAGTTGAGTTTTTTGAAAGATGACCAGCGCGTCGCGAATGAATTGTTGGCCATCCCGGTGATTATGGGTTGGAAAACCAAAGGCGAGCGTTTCGCGG
>CAZKAN010000018.1:0-9272 GCA_964550925.1 uncultured archaeon
AAGGGGGCGGATTACATCGCACGCCGTCGCTTCCCGTGCTACCACTATTTTCTTCATAGGGTGTCCCGCGATAAAAGTCTTCGTTCACATTCGGGTGTTCCACGTTATGAAAACCCACGTACGTGTTGGGGAGTTGCACATAGCCATACTCTATGAAACGCATTGACCGTAAATAATCCGTTGCGCAACGATTCGCGCACGACAATAAGAATCGTGTGGCAATATCAGAGTCTTGGTGATAATGATCATAATACCCGCCCGTCGACAAGTCCTTGCCCGCACTATACTCATACTCGCCCAAACGTAAACCATATCGCGAATCACTCATGCGTGATTTTTTGCTTGAATAAGTGGCGTCAGCATCAGCGGTGTAATCAACATTTTTTTGTAGTGTATTCGGATTAATTATTTCTCGGAAAAAATTATCGGGGATTTGGTTAAACATCGCAAGAGAACCTCCCGCTGAGACACCGCTTTCTTCAACAGGGTGTTTGCTCAAACTCCCTCCAAATGAGACCACGAGACGAGACAACAACGCTTGTCCCCCCGCGAGATAATTAGTTGGGTTCACAACTCCTTGCACACCACCCCATTCCGTGCAAGGATTTCCACGAATACAGACCGTGCTCAAGTATTGTTCCGCAGTAGAAGGCATAATCCAATAAGTGCTCGACGTGGGTGTATTCGTTTGCACGAATGATGGGTCCAAGTACGCGTTGTCCAATGCAAGCAACGAGTGATTGGCACTCGTGATCACGTCCACGCGCAAATCCGTATAGAAAATAACACCATGCTGAGGATACGTGTACAAGAAGCCATTTCCCACAGGACCACCCGCAGAAGGAGCTGTTTCTTCATCCAGGTTTTTTCCATTGACTGTAACAACATCAATCGTCGCATAATTTTTGGACGAGTAAACGTTCACAATAGCAATCATCGAAAAAAGATACGACAAATCTTCCGCCACCCCTCCGGGAACGGGATAAAGTTGAGAGTGAATTTCATACGATTGGGAAACGGGTCCGCTTTCTAATTGTTTGACACAATTTGCAGGAAATAATCCGGAATTCTTTGCATTGCAGTTTTGACTTGTTCCATTGGGACGAATCATTCCATCAATATCAATCGTTGCAGCGTATTCTCCGCCTTTAATATCCCGCACCGCTACACGGATAGATGAACCGTTCTGATTGCGCACTAGCTCCGTTACACGTGAATCCGATTGAAAGGCAGGCGGGCTCCCCGCATAGGTACCTAGTTGATAAAGTTGCTCGGGCGCAGGATTTCCTCCGGACGCGGGACCTGAACTGAATAATACCCGCGCAACCGCCGTGCGGACTTTCCCATCCTTATAGTAGGAAGTTGGCACCACTTGCGTAACTAAGTTGTTTCCTCCCCCACTCACGGACTGCAATTGCAAGAGAGGAAGTTCCGACACCATGGCCTGTCCGGGAGGAAAGGCAATAGGAACGTTCACCACATCATTCGTCTTAGACGCAGTGTCATAATTCTGAATATACACCTCGTTCATCCCCAGTGGTGTTTGTCCCCAGGCAGGGAATGAAAACAGTAATAACGCAAGGATAACCCCTGCCCACACGAGACGCATGGTCCCAGAAACAATTCCGTGAATTAAAAAGGATACCTCGATAGTTCTAAATAATTGCACGACCTCCCTTGCCCATAAAAAACTGTGCATTATAGGGAATAGTATGATTCAACTCATCCGGAGCACCGACCATTATCACCAGACCCACGGCTGGTTATCCACGCATCATCATTTTTCATTCAATGATTATTACGACCCCCAAAACACGAATTGGGGCGCGTTGAGAGTGCTAAACGAGGACATTATTGCCCCCGCCACCGGTTTTCCATTGCACCCGCATCGAGACATGGAAATTGTCACATACGTGTTGAGTGGAGAGTTGAAACATGAAGATAGTATGGGAAACAAGGGAGTTACGCGCGCGGGAGAGGTACAATACATGTGCGCGGGCTCCGGCGTGTTGCACGCGGAGTTTAACGCGTCCAAGGAAAATCCCGTGCACTTGCTCCAAATGTGGGTGATTCCCAACAAAGAAAAGTTGAAACCCGTGTGGGAAAATAAAATGATTACGCGCGAGGAAAAAACCAACCACTGGTTGTGCGTCATTTCTCCCGACAAAAAAGATGCAGCCAAACTTTCTATTCATCAAAAAGCAAAATTCTATGTTTCTATTTTAAAGAAAGGAGAAAAACTCACGTGGAATCCCACCTATGAAAAACAATACCTCTTCCTCGTGAACGGAAATATCCGCTTGAACACGCACACCCTGTTCACGCAGGATGCGGCGCGCATCGCGGGAGAAAAAACACTCACTATTACGGCGTTGGAAAATTCCCACATCGTGGCGTGGGACCTCGTGGACATGGAAGTAGACGAGTAAAACAAACAACTGTTAAACGTGCAACAAAAATTTAATTCCCAAAATTATTCCAATCAAGATGGGTTGATGAATAAAATAAATGAGCAGTGAATTTTTTCCCAGACGTGCAAAAAATCGCACACCCCCATTTGTTTCCCACGCCGGGAGAGTCATTTTCCGTTCTCCGCGCGGATAGAAATAGTGGCCGATTCCTATTCCCAGCAAGAATACCCCGAACCAGGGAAACAAGGAGAAGTAATCAAACGTTGGAAAAGACACGGGAAGCAAAATAGGCCAGAAAGGAAGTTGCTCATGCAAAATAGTCGAAAAAAGAATCCCCATCAGGGTGACCAATACCCCCACTACTCGCGCCCCGCGCGGGCGATGCAAAAATGGCAATCCCAAAATGTAGGCAAAACCCAAAAAGTGTAATATGCCAAACCAAATTGCATACGCGGGGAAAAAAATATACGAAAGGAGGGAAATCAACAATCCCCCCGTGATCAACCATAATCCGCGGCGCACGTATACTTTCCATTCGTGCTCCCGCGCGCGTGCTGAATCATGTTTTCGATGCGTGTGGAGTGTCCACGAAATTCCCGCGAGCAAAATGAACAGCGCAGCCACTCCGCGTGCGAGCCAAAACCACGCACCCGCGTACACGTTCACATTTTCCGTTGAAACAAAAAATGCATAATCAAATGCGGCATGAAAAAGCATCATTCCCAGCAAGGCAATTCCGCGGAGGAAATCAATCTCCCAGTATCGTTCACGCATACCTTACGCTCAACGGGTTAAATGACATCCATAAACGTGCGCACGAATTTCAGTTTAGCAATTTTGAATGATTGCTTTCCTTCTTCCGTGAGCGAGTATACAATGGTCTTTCCTTTCTTTTCCTCGTGTATGAGTCCTTGCTCATGCATCATTTTTAGTGCGGGATAAATAGTCCCTGGACTGGGCCGTTCTCCTTTTCGTTTTTCCAATTCATCGGCAATTTCTTGTCCGTGCATGGGTTTTTTAGAAAGAAGAAAAAGAATGAGAAACGTAAGAAAGCCTCGCATGTCGCAGCAGGCAGAATCCGTGTTGCGTTTAGGAGCAGGCATACTACTATCGGGCATCCGATGCATTTAAATATTTGCAAGAAACATATATCGTATGTCCGATATTCCCTTGTTGGGCGTCGGAAAAGGAGTGATTTTCATGAATGGATGCTGCAACCCCATGTACACGTATTCAAGCACGGGCAGAAGTTTCATTACCCGCGCTGAGAAAATTGAATTATTGAAAGAATACAAAGAACAATTAGACTTAGAATCAAAAGGCGTGAGTGAAAAAATTAAACAAATGGAAAAAGGAGACGTGGAAGAGTGAAGAAACTCGACCCTCTGCCTTCACTTCCCTTCATTCCCATTTTTCCCCCGCGGCGCACTTTTACGTGAGCGTCGCGTCCCTTTTTTGGCTGCTCGTTGTTCACTCGAAGAAGCGTGCGCACGCTGACGCGCGAAACACTCATCTAATGCACGGTACAATTGTCCAATCTCATCTTTGCGAATAGGCTCCATGGACGTCCAGGCAATTTTATCCATTCCCTTCAAATCTATCGCACGTGAGAAACGCTCTAGCGGAGCAATGACGAGCGAGTACACAAACACCACAATCACGGCTGCCATCAGATAGCCAATCAACACCACTAATCGCAACAAGTTCTGCGCATCTTTCTCGGAAACCGCGACTAATTTACTCGTCTCGCTCACTTTCACATAGCGTGTGTTCGTAAACGAAGCAAGTTCTTGCACAACCTGACGCGTCAATTCATTACTTTTTTGAATATGCTCAAAACGCATCGCGCCGCTGCCATCGGAATCATGCGCGTGAGAAATCGTCGAAATTATTTTCTCATTATGCCCATCTAACTCTTTAATCATTTCTTCTACCCGTGCAATTTTACCCAACTTATTAGTATCAATCGACTCGGAAAACTCGAACACGGACAAATGACTTTCGGACAATACTTCTTTCAGTTCCTGCAACGCGTAATAACGTTGCTGCTGGATTTCACGATAGGTACGCAGCACACGTTCAAATGACTCAGCATCATCTCGCTCATACGCGTTTTCTAAGTCCCACAGCGTACTATTCATGAGTGCGGTCAAGAACTCTACATCATTCGCGTACTTGACTTCTTTTACCGATTCCACAAACACATTCGAACGCACATCCGAAATCACATAGAATGCTTGTTCGATAGATACGAATTGGTACACTGACAGTAAGAGCATGGGAAAAATAACAATGAGTGCAACCTTATCGCGCAGGAGCATTGGTCACGCCCTCCACGACGGGTTGATGATGTTCATGGGGTCGAATTCCAATCATGAAGAAGAAAAATCCCAATAATACAAACGATGAAGCCGTATGCAATGCCATTCCCGTGCTGCGTCCCGACAAATAATACATCGCGGGGTTGTGCAACAAATATCCTAACACGCCCATTCCGGCAATTCCTAACAACGCAAGCCCGCCCCAGCGAGATAGTTTAGAAATGGAATACCCCAAACCGGCAAATAGTGACATGAAAAAAATAATCAATATGCACGCAATGGTTCCAATAGATGGAACAAGGGCTTGATTCAACGCGGAAGAAGATGATGGTACAGCAAATAAGCTTTCCAAGTGCAATGGAATGTTAAAGAAATACCCACCCATAAGAGGCGTAACCATCATCAACAAAATAGCCGATGCCCCCATGATGCGCGTCATGGACTCGCCCTGCCTTTCCTCACTCACAATACGGTAAAACGCTCTCAAAATAATCCCACCCAACATCACGGACAATGCGGTGGGAAATTTCATGGATGGCCCCCCCGGAATGGGCGTAGTCAAAAAGTCAATCGAAGCCACCCACCCAAATAAAACAATGGCCCCCACGGCAATGAACATGATAGACGCAGGCAGGATGGTGCGGTAGATATCCATACTCAACGGAAAAAGGGCGAGTTAATAAGCCATTCTCGAATGGCACTCATTCACGAGTGATAAGCCCGCTGCAACTCTTTCTCCGCAGCCTCAATGTCAGCAGGATACCCTATTGCAATCCACGTTTGAGTGGTCACCGCACGCAGGGGAGTGTGTTTGGCCAATTCACTCATGCTGAGGGAGAGCACGTATTCCCCGCTCTCATGGGGAGCGGGAGGATAGTCAAAAATACGCATGGGAAGGAGGGCGGGCCCACAACTGACCAAATTACTTTTGGGATGAGCGGGTTTTTCTTCAATACTTTTGACGAGGTTTTGTTCATCCACTTCCACCACGCCAAATTTTTCAGGTTTTTCGTGACGTGCCACTAGAATACTGGGCACGTTCCCCCGCACCAGGGCATGAATACTTGTTTCGTCAAACAAATCATCCGCGAATAATTGCAAAAAAAGTTTTCCATGCAAGAATGGCCGAGCCAGCTCCAATGCTTTGTACGTTCCCTCTTTTTTTCGCTGCCAAACATACAATATTTTTCTCCCCTTCCATTCGTCTCCAAAATAATCAACGATTTGCTGGCCCAAGTATCCCACGACTAAAATGATTTCATCAATTTCAGCCGGGAGAGTGTCCATCAAGTGTTCCACGAGCGGCTTTCCATTGACGCGCAACAAAGGTTTGGGCGTGTGGAGCGTGAGCGGGCGCATGCGCACCCCTTCTCCTGCGGCTAGAATGACGGCTTGCATACCCCTGAATGCATTCCATCATTTATCAACATTGCGCTGAGCCACATTCACGCGCATGAGCAGGTTATTAACCCGCACAACTATTCCATGGTCATGCCCGCCACCATGCCCGTTCTTT
The DNA here is from genome assembly GCA_964550925.1 of uncultured archaeon. GTDB lineage: Archaea > Iainarchaeota > Iainarchaeia > Iainarchaeales > VGJJ01 > VGJJ01. The sequence goes on from CAZKAN010000018.1 coordinate 6,249, forward strand.
TCGTTGGACACGGCTCCCCAACGAATGCAATCGAAGAAAACGAGCACACGAAAGGATGGAAGCGCCTCGCGCGAAAAATAACCAAACCTAAGGCCATTGTCTGCGTCTCCGCCCACTGGTTGCGCGAGGGCACGGCCGTGTTACACGTCAAAAAACCCAAAACCATTCATGATTTCTACGGCTTTCCCGATGAGTTATATCGCGTCAAATATCCTGCTCCTGGAAACGTTTCATTAGCCGAAAAAATTCAGAAAAAAATACACTCGTTAAACGTCTCATTGGACAACGAGTGGGGACTCGACCACGGAACGTGGAGCGTGCTAAAACACATGTATCCCAACGCAACCATTCCAACGATTCAATTGAGTTTAGACTATCAACTCACTCCCCAAAAAATGTATCAACTTGGAAAAGAATTATCCTTTTTGCGGGAAGAAAAAGTATTGCTGATGGGCAGTGGGAACGTTGTGCACAACTTGATGCGCATGAACACTATTTCCAAACCCCACGCGTGGGCGAAAGAGTTTGATTCGTTTGTACAAACCAACCTGGAATCGCGAAACGATGAGGCGCTTATTCATTATGAGAAAAACCCCCACGCTCAACTCGCTCACCCCACCAATGATCATTTTTTGCCCCTGTTATACGCCCTAGGCGCCGCTCCCAAAAATGAAAAACCCTTTTTTGTGAATGAGAAAATAGTCTATGGCAGCATCTCCATGCGCTGCGTAGCCTTTGGTTTAGATGAAAAATAGTCTCTTGTGGTGAGTCTAGTTAAAAGTTTTCCCCCGTGGAAAAAGGGTATGAGCATCCTCGAATGGGCCATAGTTGGGAGTGAAGTCCTCATTATTGGAATAATAGCCAACTACCTCGGAAAATACATTCATGCCACGATAGTGCGACTCATCAAGTTTGTCAGCAAGCGCACCACGCTCACGTTGGATGATTACCTCATTCAATACGTGGAAAACCCCCTCCGCTTGAGCATCGTGGTCTTAACGATTCTCCTCATGTCAGGAGTCATTCCCAACCTCCAAATCGTCCAAACCACACTCTCAACATACAGCACGGCTATCCTCATTTTTCTCATTGCCTACACCCTTTCCGAAGGAGTGGGGGCGTTGCTGCGCTGGTACTATGAAGAATCGCAGAAAAAACAAGTTCAACCACTCGATGTGACGTTGCTCCCGTTCATTCGCAAAGTCACGCGGATTGTTTTCCTTACGCTGGGAAGTGTCATCGCGCTCTCAACGATTGGAGTAGAAGTTTCCGGCTTGCTCGCCGTAACAAGTGTGGGAGTATTAATCCTCGGACTCGCGTCACAGGAATCGCTAGCTAACATTTTTGCCGGACTTGTTTTGCAACTCGATCGCCCCGCCGCGTATGGGGATTACGTTCGCACCTTAAACGGGGATATTTTGCGCTTAGAAAAAATTGGTTCGCGCTCCGCCAAATTTGTGGACTTAGATGGCAACCGCGTCGTCATGTCCAATAGTGAATTAGCCAAGCAACGCTTGACCAATCTTTCCAACTTGCGCACGGGCTTTCACGCGTCCTTTTCTGCGGAAATCCCCGGGAGAATCCCCATTAGTCAAATTGAAGAATTACTTTCGCAACTCTTTCAAAAAGATTCCACTAAAAAAACGGGTGCGAAAGGCAATCCAATCCTGATTGAACGCGTCACAAAAGACGGGTACACGATTACCATTTCCCTCACCGTGAAAAATGCGGAAAGTTACATTGAGATGCGCGACAAAATCAACCGCTCCCTCGTTGAACTTGTTTCCAAAAAATAATCTTTCTAAAAAAACAAAAAAAAGAGTATAACTCTGTTAAGAAAGATTCAGCATAAATACTCTCTACTCTTTCAAAAAGCAGGAGGCATGACATGAGTTACGTAGACGGATATGTTATTCCCATCAAGAAGGACGGTATTTCCAAGTACAAGCGTATGGCGACTTGGGGAAAAAAAATGTGGGTCAAGCACGGAGCGGTTGACTATTTTGAGTGCGTAGGAGAAGACTTGCGCGTGAAAAATGGCCAAGGACAAGGCTTCAAGAAATTGACCAAACTGAAAAACAACGAGAATGTAGTCTTCTCATTCGTCGTGTTTAAGTCACGCAAACATAGAGATGAAGTCAACAAGGCTGTCATGAAAGAAATGAACGCCCAAATGTCCAAGAAAAGCCAAGAAGAAATGAAAAAAATGATGGAAATCATGGACATGAAACGATTCGCCTATGGTGGATTTCAAACCATTGTAGAAAAATAACACATTCAATGGCACGGGGAAACTATTTTCCCCATCATAATTTTTTTAACACTCTTTCTTCGTTTAGTTTCATTTGCATTTTGACGAGTTTTTGGACAAGTTGCGCGGGGAGTTTCGCGTTGAGCGGAAAACGCAGCGTCGCCTTACTCGTGCGATAGGGTTTCACTTCTTTCGTCAACGCGTCCATGGCCCCCAGCATCGCGTACAACCCCACGTGCTCTTTGGCATACGCAAAATACGCAAGTCTCCCCTTGTACCCATAATAGGGCATTCCATAACTCATTTTTTCTTCCGCACGCGGCGCGGTGTTGCGAATGATTTTTCGCAATTGCTTCAACAATGGTTTTGCATCCGCGGGGGCGCGTAAAATATACTCATCCACGTTTGCGGGTTTACGCATGGTCTTCGGATGAAATTGAATAATATAATCCCGCCTCCCGGACTCGCACCGGGGATCTTCCGGTCTACAGCCGGACGCATTAGCTGCTATGCTAAGGCGGGGACAATTATTGTTTTCACCTACGATTTTGGAACGAATTCCAAAAAGGTCAGTTTAGTCCGGCAACAAGAAATGCCCAGGGAAGGCTTTTTAAGGGAATGAATGGACGCTCAACGAGGGTTGTTCCAAGTGGCTTTAAAATGGGATTTTCCCGCTTTTTTCTAGTATGACCAAGAAAATAATCATTGAATACACTCCCTCCACGTGCATTGGTGCGGGAGAATGTGTCAAGAACGACCCCACCTTATTTGGC
>CAZKAN010000019.1:0-5077 GCA_964550925.1 uncultured archaeon
AGGGCCTTGCTGCTGTAACCGGATAAAGTGTTTTACCTTGCGATCTTCCAGCGAATGGAAACTGATCACCGCCAAGCGACCACCCGGTTTTAATGCCGTCAAGCTGTGTGGCAGCAGCAGGTCCAACTCGGAACATTCCAAACGAGCTATCGTGACACGTCACAGAGGCATTCCCACCATGACCCTCGTCTCCATGAATGTGTTCCGTTGCTCGCAAGGTTGCCACTGCAAACAAGGGGTTAGGGTTGGAATATCCTGTCATGTTAGTGAATACAGCCGCCACGGTTTGAGTCGCGTCATAGCTCTGCGCGTCATTCACGACAAAATTAGCAGCTTCCGTGTTCCATTCGCCCTTCACATAAGTAGAAGCATTATTTGACAAGAGAATGTTGATTGCATCGGGCGGAAGCTTTTGTGCATTTACCCCCCCTGCGAGATTAATAATATAGTCCGGCAAAAACTCGGAAATGTCATCGGAACACTTATTCGCTTCTTCAATAACCAAGTAGGCAATAGCAGCCACTACTGCCACACCAATACAAACAAAACATCCATCCATTGTAAACGCAGTACTAGTAAGCGCTGAAATAGTAGCAGTGGTATATGCAGCAGTAACCACGCTTGCCACAACATAAGTAGCGGCTCCGATGCCTGCTGCCGTCCAGTAGTCTTCGTCATCCAATCCGCCCGACACTTTTGCCCACAAACACTCGTTCGCTTTCACTTTCACTTTTTCCACGACCAGATTATTAATGACCGTTGTCGCGTCTTTCGCGTTCTTTTGATACAATGAAAAGTCTGTTTTCTCCATTTCAAACGCGTAACTGGAATCACTTTCTACTTTCACGTTCAACGCGGCAATGCGGTACGGTGAAACACCCGGCACGGACGCGTCTACCGTTAAATCGTAGCTTCCCGGGAGTGTTCCTCCTTGGCGGTTAATCTGAATGGTTTTGTTTCCATTCAAATTGTTGATGCTGTATTGGGATAAGAATAATCTTCCTTCGGGTGCGCCTCCGGAGCAATTCGAATTATTGCTTCCCGTGCAGAAGAAAATATCCACGGGCACGTTTCCGCACGCACTCGTGTCTACTTCAAACTCTACTTTGTCATCTTCTTTCTTCAACACGATTTCTTCCTCAGGTTCAGGGTCGAATTTCACGCACGTTTCTAAGTTAGTGACTTTTATTTTCACGTCAAACTCTTCGCTCACCGTGCGAATGTTATTTCCGGAGCCCATTTCTCCCGCGATGAACACGGTAAAATCGGCCGTTTGTCCAATATTCTGCGGGAACGGAGTGAACGTGAGAATGCTCTCATACGTGCTTTCTTCTACCGATTTGAACGTGTCAAATAGAGTGGTATAACTGCCGCTGCGCAGGACTTCCACGGATTGTTCGCTTCCCTCAATATCAGTCGTGGCGAGTTCCACGTTTCCTATCGGGTTGCTCTTCCACACAATCTTGGCTTTCAAATTTTTCATCACGAAGGGTTGTCCATCCACTGTACAAATGTTTGATATTTGGAAAGGAGTTTGAGACTTGTTGTCGAATGCCGTCGTGTTGAGCGTTCCGGATGCGGGTGTTCCTGAAAGTTGTATCGCGTCATCGTCACATTCTCCTACTACGCGCAATTCGACATTGAATGGAACGTTTTGCACCCATTCTTGATTGGTTTGCGTGTTCTTGAATGTGAGAATGAGCGTTCCGTTGAGCGTTTTGTTGGCTACTAAACTAACGCTCGCCGATGTGCTCGCTTTGACTTGGATGGTTTCCGTTTCTAAACTCTCTATGTTGAGCGTGTTTTGATACTGTTGCACGTAATTCTGCATCTCTCCATTGGACAAGAGTCCTTGGAATTGTCCCGTTATCACGGCTTTGCTTAGGATGAATCCTTGTTGGGTTTGATTCGTAATGTCCAATGGCAAAAATTGTTCCGCGTTAGGTGTGTTGGGCAGACGGAACGTGAGTGTTTTGGGCGTGAACACGGCCACGTTTTCATCCACTACAATACGCACCGGATTAGACGCGTAACCCCCTTTCACCGCGTCAATGACAAAGTGTGTATTAGGTAAAGACGGGGGCGCGTTCAAAGTTGTGCGTCCCGTGATGTCCGTGTATTTCCTTTCAACGTATTGTTGTGTCTTATTGGGGTCAATCTTCAACAAACTCACGAGGGCGTCGCGCAAGTCAAATCCTTCATTATCTTTCACGTGCACGTCAAACGTAGTGGGGATGAATGCCGCAGCGGTAGTGGGACTCACATTCAGGGTCAAGTCTTGGTCGCTGGTGATTTCCATGGGAATATTTTGTTCGAAAACGATTTCTCCTTCATTGATGAGTTGCACCATGATATTGGTTCCCGCCGCGCTTTTGGCGACGAATGAAAATGCTCCCACCACGGTTTTGTATTGCTCCATTCTTCCTAAGTCTAACCCTGTTCCTTCTCCCCCGGGAATTTCCCTCGTTGAGAGTCCGTTTGCTTGGAGCTCTTGTCCGTCCGGTCGTGTAACCGCATACGAGTCAAACAAGGCTTCCGTGCTTGAGGTCACTGCGTTGTTGGACACGAAGACGCGCAGCTTGGGTTGTTGATATACCGTGTTCGAGTTAGAGGTGAGTACGAATGAGTACGTGTATCGCTTGTTGATGCTCAAATTATAGGGTTGAGCGTCCACGAGGAGTTGGTCATCCTCGTTGAGCATGTTTTCTCCGCTGTAACAGAATGTCTCACTGCACGCAATGCTTTTTCCCGCGAAATATATTTTTTGATACGTTTCCGCGTATTGTTCTTCTTTTTGAGTGCTTGTCTGGCCGGTGCCCAATACAACATCCATGGGGTCGCGCAAATAAGTGGAATCGTCATCTTCCACCCACGCTCGATAATGGAATGCTAATTCATCCAACATTCCTGCGTCGGGGGAAACGCGCACGAGCACGGATATTTCATACATTCCCGGGTCGAGCGTGTTGAACGTGGCGTTGATCCATTTGGCGTCTCCATTCGTGAGGTTGAGTTCGTCTCCATCCTCGAATGCTATTCCAGGCTGATAACTCGTTCCACGCACAACGATTGCGCCGGGGGCGTTTACGCCTACGATTTGTAACACGTCATTTTCCAACAATTCTTCATTTCCCACCCGAATATGGAATCCCCCGCGTTGCACATTATTGAGTGCGGTCGGGACTTGGAGTTGGAACACCGCTTCGTACGTTTTTCCGGCTTTCATGTCCGTGGCGCGTGTTCCAGTGACTGGGTCTTTCACATCAATGAAATTGATTTTAGGTAATTGCCCGAGAATCGTTTTAGGTAACTTGACTTCAATGAGGCGTGTCTGCGCGGGATAGAGTTGATACGACGCACTCGCATACGACGTGTAACCATTTGCGTTCGCGCGGATGTATATTTTTCGATCGGCTTTGAATGATTTTTGCACGCTTCCCTGGGCATCGGTTTGCACCGCACATTTAGCAGGGGGACATTCATCCGTGCCGTCCGTGATGAATTGTACCGTTGCAAACGGAATAGGGTTTCCGTCCGCGTCTTTGACGCTAGCTTGAACAATGGCTTGTCCAATGGTTAACGTCACGTTGGCACTGGCTGCGATGCTTTTGTCCGTGGTAAAATTACTTGAATCGCTCGGCCCTGCCGGATATTTCGTGGCGCGAGCAAAGTATGTTCCGCTTGGAATACCTGAAAACTTGGCATTTCCATTCACATCTGAAATGCTCGCGTTCGCGGCGTGATACAAGAATCCCGATGCGGCATCGTAGAGCATGACTTGCGCATTATCCACGTTCAACTTGTCTTCATCTTCTACGTGAACAATAATTTTTCCCGAGTTTTGCGCGGTGAGTTTTTCAAGAGTGAACATGACTGCTTGGCTCCCGCTCACGGATGCAATTTCTTTGGTTTCACTCAGATACTCGTTGTGCGTCGCAGTCACGAGGAAGGGCCCCTTCTCGCTCACGTCAAACGAAATGGGCTTATTCGTTGTTCCGGTGATTTTGCTCGCGAGTAATTTGTTGTCACTTTTTCGAATAATTTTGACGGTGGCATTGGCTATCCATGCGTTGCCTGTTTTCGCATTCACACTCACGTTCAACGTGCCCTGGATTTGCTTGCCCATACTGACTTCAATGGGCGTGGTTTGGTTGGCGGATAATGAAAACGTGCTACTCGTTGAGAGTGCGTATTCTCCCGCGGCGTCCGTTACACTTACATAGTATTGGTCCACGGGCACTTCTTGGAACACCGCGACGCCGAATGAATTGGTGGTGAGTGTTTGCACGCTCATTCCGTTTGCGTTTACTAATTCCACGTCCATGTTTTCTAGAATGGAGTCGTCTTCCGTGCTTTTCACGGTGACTTTTATTTTTCCTTTTTCCGCGCTCAATGTAGAGAGTGAAATAATGGCATTGTTCGCGGAGAATACTATTCCTTCTTTGGTTTGGATTCCATTTCCGCTGATACTGCCTACTAAATTGGGGCAGTCTTCGCTGGGAGTGAGGGTGAGAATTCCATTCGTCACCGTGTACGTGTTTTGTTCGGGCGTGTTTCCATTCGTACATGTCACATTAATGAATAATGTTTTTCCCGCGAGGCTTTGATATCCTCCATCCACAAATTGGAATGATAATGCGGTGGGAACAAGTTTCTTAGGTGTGAGTGTAAACGTTAGTTTGGCGTTGCTCTCAATAATTTTTTCTTTTTGTTGCAGTGGTTGGTATTGGGGGTCATTCACGTTGAGTTCAATTTCGCTTCCCACCCCCACTCCTTTGAGGATTATTTTTCCCACGGAGTTGGTGGTGAGTGTTTGCACGTTATTCCCTAGCGTAACGTCCACGCTCAATCCGGAGATGGCTCTTTCTTGGGAGTCATTAAACGTAAGTACAACATCCGTTCCTCCTATTCCTGAGAAGAGAGGGAGAATGAGTAATAGCAATGCGATTCCCAGTACTCCCAACACGGCTGCGAAGGATGGGATGACTTTGTCAATGGGATCCACGACCCCGTATACGGGTATTCCTTTCTGGTCTAACGCGTCAAGAAAAGCGTACCATTTGTCCTCTAACCCGTG
>CAZKAN010000019.1:5087-9239 GCA_964550925.1 uncultured archaeon
CTATGCTCTGTGCTGGAATGATTTCCTTCACGACCCCCCCCCCCCCGGCGTGGGGTGGCGTGGGGGGTGGGGTGGGCGAGCCCCCGGGGGGCGAAAATTTTGCCTGTAACCCGAAGTTGGCAAAAACGGGTTTTTGGCGTATTTAAAGGTTGGGCCGTGAATCGCGTTTTATCGGAATACAGGGGGTTTTAGCCCGAGGGTTTGCCAAAACATAACCATTGCGGCATCTTGGACAGCTAGGAAGCGTTTGGCATCTGATTTTTTTCGTTGACGCATGGAACGGAAATATTTCTGCGCAGCCTCATTTGCTACTGACACATATTGTCGGCACGCTCTCTGATCGGCGGGGTGAAGTTCACTCATTCGCATGAGGAGTTTTTCTTCCAGGGTTAAAGCAGGTCGCGCCCGGAGTTCTACCGGTTTGATATTTTCGCTAGCTCGACTAATGGTTGCACGCACAACTGGAAGTCGTTTTTCAGCACGCGCGCTCGTTTTTGTCGTTTTTGCTAACGCGTTTACCCGAGCCGCGAGCACGCGCACCAGTTTGGTTGGAACCGTTTGCAGTAATTCTTGAATAATCACTCTCGTTTCTTCTTTCTCGCTGGGTTGTACAATCTTAACCATTTTTTCGAGCGTGCGCCTCTGGAGATTAGCGCGTATGTCTGAGATTCCCCTTCCCTTTTGAATTAGCGACAAAACAGTTGCATCTTCTTTCTGAGCAGCACGGTTTTGCTCGGCGAATAAAGTAAACAATGCCCAGTTTTCTGTATCATTTTTCTTCTCAAACTCGTTTGCGCGCGCGTCTGATTCTTCAGCCAGTTTTCTAAATAATTCTCTTTTTTTCATGGAGGGTAATTTCAATGCAAGTCCTTGAATGTGAACTAAAAATTCACCGGCACGAGGAACATCATGACGCCTCATCCAATTACGATACAATTCCAGGAATTGATTAACAGAGCCAGTGATGCGTTCTTCGCTTGGCCCTTGCCTGCGTTTTTTTAATAACTCCCAATGTTCTCTCCGATTTTCACCAAAATCAATTGGTTCTCTTCGCGCGGCGGCTTCTAATACAGCCTCTGATTCGGCTCTTTTCTTATCACCCTCCACTCGCTCTCTCACTGCTCTCATTAAACGATTCGCTGAAGGAGCGTCATCTCGCTGACGAAACTCTCGCGGAAGTGCGGCACCCACCCAATAGTCCCGTAACCTTGCGGCGTGCGGCATTTCCCCATCCAACATACTTGCGCGCGTTTCATTGATTCCACGAATGTGCGATAATGCACTTTCAATTATTTGCTCCCTATCCGAAGCGGTGTACGCCTTTTCATAACGCTGCAATAATTCCCGCAATGCTCTTTCATGAGCAAAAATTTGCGATCGAGGAGTTGGACCTGTTTCACCTGAATGGTAGGCGCGCGCCCCAGGAACGCGCGCAGGTGTTCCTCTTTTGGAAAAGGACGCGCTGCTTCTTTTACTGCGTCGTTCGAATACACGCGATACACGGAATGTTTTTGGCATGGTTCCACCTGAGTTTTTACCTATCTAAATTACCTATTTTCGGTATCGGCTGTATGCTCGCCGAATTTCTTCAGGAGTAATAGTTTTGATTCCCTTTCCCAGCGCAACCTGATTGAACTCTTCAATCAACTGGTCGCGTTGTCGGATTAATTCTTCAACTGAAAAAGGTGATCGTGTTGGTTTTCCTGCTTTTTTCAATTCAATGAGTCGGCGAATGGGTTCTAGTTGAGAAACAATATGGCGCAAGGGTCGTCCTACAGAATGGGTCGTTGGACTTGGCAGGGGGGCCCGTTCATGGATGGGAGTTGGCCGCAAGCTCACGCGAGGGGGCGCTGGCCTGTTTACTTCACGTAAGATGGCTTTCAATATGGCCCGCTCATTTTCGGTCATGCGTGGCACGGTCGGTCTAACATCTGTCAGCCGGGGAGTTTCTCCTCTCTTTGGTCGTCCTCTTCGTTTTGGTGTTGCCATTAACTCTCGCCTCGCGTTTATTTCACAATACACGCCAATTCGGCTGCTTTTTCTTCTTTTTCAATGGCGTTGAGTACTTCTTTGGGGTTCCAGAAGAACTCGGTCTTGCTTCCACTGTTGCGCACACACACGTCTCCGCTCCTCACGAGGTTGAGGACTTCTTCCACGCTCGATAATTGATCACTCGGCGAGTTGTGCGACAACGCATCCGTTCCATTCAGGGGGATGTTTCCGCCGTTGATTCCTTCTCCCACGAATGTCAAATCATTCGCGTACGCGCTGCGGGCAATCGTTGAGAGTGTTCCTTGCGGCGTGTAGAATACCGTCTTCAAGTTCACATTTCCCGTGTGTATCGTATTTTCGCACCACTCAAATCCGTAGGAAATGTTCTCCTGACTCCCCACGAGTGCGCAGCTTGCATTAATGGCGCTTGCATCGTAACGTGGATTGTAGGCGTCGAGCATTCCTTTGTCACTGAAGTCACGGCAATTGATACCCACACCATACCAGGGATTTCCTTTCGCTCCAATGTAGGATTGAGACGTGTCTCCGTTGATTCCAATGGAGTAAAACCCATACATGTCTTGTTGCGCGGTGGTTCCTTTAATGGTCATTAATACCGGCGTCGCATACGAGGGGGACCATTTCATGGCCAACGTATTCGTTCCACTCTTGGTTAGGGTAAGGATGTTTCCGCGCTCCGTGCTATTCAGGATGGAATACGCGTCCACTTTACTCGTTGAGAGTGTGGCCACCGGAGTCGAGTCCACAATATCAATCGTGGAAACGCTCTCCGCACTATCTTGATTCACGGGGATGATTTCTCCGGAATAATTCACTCCGTACCCCACGCGTCCTTGTCCATCGTCTGTTCCAATGAGTCCGTTGAGCGGGAGAGAATAGAACGGACTCACATCATCCGTGGTGCTCGTTTTCTCCACGAACACGTTGACAATCGCATCCGGTTCTCCATTCTTGAAGAATGCCATCGTGTTATCGCTGAAATTAATGTCGAGTGTTACATCGTACACTCCTGCTCCGGGAAGGATGTATCCGGCCGGGTTGACGGGTGTTCCTTCTCGATTGACAATCCAGTGTTCTCTATTCGTGAAGAAGCGGTGCAATCCGTCAGTTTGGTCCAAGTAATACGTAGGGGCGTTGAAGAAACTAATTTTTCGAGCGTATCGATCGAAATCATTAAAGAAGTCGGGGCTGAATCGGTCCTGCATGAGGGTGGCGCGATAGTTTACGAGTGAAAGCAGGCTTGTCTTGTCATATCCTGAAGGATACGTGAGTGTTTTTCCTGCATTCTCACTGGCTTGGATGAATGCATCTAATCGTTTCGTCGTAAAGGGTTCGCAGGCCACGAGTTCGTTTCCTTGTCCGATGAAGAATGTACTCTCAATCGTGTCCGTTGCCGTGGTGGAGTTGGAGCAGTTCTCGCATGTTTCAGGCGTGAGTGTCGCGGTCGCGTCATACGTTCCATCCGCGAGGTTGGAGACCATGAATCCAATGTTTGCTCTACTTCCTCCAATCGGGATGAGCACGTTCTTGTTGAGCGCGGTTCCTGTTCCCGTGCTTCCTTGGAGTTTGTACGTGACCTTAAGTTGTGCGTTATTCGCGGCATCGGATTTGTTTTCGATTCCTAACACGATGTTCACATCTTTCACGCCGACTTTGTCAAATCGAATAGATGCAATTCCAATGTCCGCGGCAGGAATAGGTTGAGTGACGATTCCTGATTGCGCATCTTCAATGGGGCATGTGAATGGCGCGTTTTTGGTGATGAATTCTCTCAATACTTGGACTTTTTCCAACACCGCGATGGAGAATTGCGTCGCGTCACAATAGATGCTGGCCTCGTTTCCTTGCGCATCCACTTGTCCTAAGTCACACATGTTAGGTTGAACGTCATTAAAGTTCCACGAGAACAATACTCGTGGCGCGGCGTTGACACCTGTCTTTCCTGTTTTCTCCGAGAATGTGTCACAACTCAGAGTAATGGGCGGCACGGCTGTTCCCAACACTTGAGTGGGGTCCAGCGTGTTGAATTGCAAGTGGAATTTGCTCTTGAAGTCTTCTTCATCGCTGGCTTTCAAGCTGTCTTCATTGGGTACTTTATTCGTATATTTCTCATTCGGCGTGTACTCGTAACGTGTTCCC
>CAZKAN010000020.1:0-9135 GCA_964550925.1 uncultured archaeon
TTCTCCTGATTGTACGGAAAACTTTTGTGACGTCACACAGTTTACGATTTGGTTGATGAACAAAGTTGACAAGTTCAACCAGATGGTCAAACAAAACAAGGCCAGCGGAACCGGAGTATTCAGCGGAAAAGACGTCACGTATGACACGCTCACGTTTTTGCCCTCACTCGTGGAGACGCAAGAAATAACAGATGATTCAACAGCGACTCCGAGCAAAATGACACTCGTGATAAACACCACCGGAGGCATTTTGGAAACACCCCCTAGCTCTACTTTATCGCAGTGGAAAGCCGATGCCAAGAACTTATTGAAATTAGATGAGGACAACGCGGAATCCTACGTGAAAGCCGTGGATACTTTCATGAATGAGGCCAAGAGCAAATACCCTGCGCTCTACGCGGGAACCGTATTAGTGTTAGACGCCACAACCGTGGAAAAGACGCCCGGATTAGGACAAGCATTGCAAACAATGAAAGCAGACAAGATAGTTACTCCCGTCAAAATAGGCGGAAAGAATGTGGAGAAATACGTTTGGACGCTCGGAGAGTATTTGTCTTTCCACCAAAAAGTTCAACTTGACATTGCAGATGCTCCACCCGCCGGAACACCCTTGACTGCCACTCCCGCGACGTTGCGCGCCATCGGAGGATCACTCGAAGACGTGGTTGTAGGATACGTTTGGAACACCAACGATGCCGCGTTGAAGAATGATGCGAGCGTGCGAAAATACGTACTCACCAATGCCAAACTCAAGAATGACACGTGGTATCAACCATTTGGAAGCGCGGAAGAAGTATTAGACACCTTCCTCAACGCCGAAGTGTACTTGACGAAAGAACGCTTTAGTGAAGACTTGTTCCGCGACGTGTCTGCGCAAACACTGGCCCCCTACGCGTATGTAAGTGAGTTAAACGAGCGAAAGATTCCCACGGCGTTTGCCAGCAGTGTCATGTTCCGCAGCGCCAGCGACAAAGCCGACAATGCACTCACTCCCCCGAGCGTGAACGCAGGAAAGTATCCGGTAAACATCTACCTCTCCTGGACAGGAAATTCAACGGGAGAATTCGTAGTCGAGAGCGTCAAACCATTCATTGACATGACCAACTTTACACCCCTTGCGGAAATCACCACGCCGGAAGGAGCGGAATTGGATTATGAGAAGAATCCGTTCTTCAACGTGCCATTCAATGGAACGACCGGACTTGGGACCGCTGACGGACGCAACTCTTACGGATCCTCTCTCGCGTATCGCGCGAATGGAACATTGTCTGCAGTGAGCGGAAACCCGCACGTGAACGTGGCCCTTGAAAACGTGGACACGCTCGAAGGACTCTCCACGTATGTGGAACAAACGAACACGCCGCAGTTTGCTTCCTTGGAAAACAGCAAACTCACGTTAGCACCCAGCATTCCCGTAGCATTAAAGGCGCGCGTAAGTAATTCCAGTGCCATGCCGGCGTTGCAATATTATTTCACCGTGCCCAGTTCGGTGCAAAACCCTATATCCCTCCCCACAAGTCCCATTATTTGGAATGACTGTACGTCTACGACTGGTGGAAGCGTGAGCGTGCAAATGAACGCGACGTGTAACGCGGCCTTGCCTGCATCGCAATCCCTTGTTGGAAGTGTAGCGGGAAGCGAATTATTCTATCGCGGATTAGCACTCGTTCCCACGAGCAAAGCCTATCACTTAGGTTTAGCATGCGCGGATGAAACCGCCACGATTACCGGACCGACAGGAACGAGTGTGAGTGTGGACGCGGAAATTGCCACGAATGTGCAGACCATTCCACTCACCAATCCTAACGTGACCAAAGTCAGCACGCTCAAAGAAGTATTAGACCAAGTGTACAAAGGAGACGCGTGCGGACGATTCGATGAGGACACGTTCTCCATCATTTGGGATGTAACCTCTCCCAAAGTCGTGCCAGCGAATTTGCAGTGCACCGCCAATTAGTTTTCACTCTCGCGCTATGAATTCACTCATTTATTTGACGGGAGCGTGGATTATTGGACTATTCTTGGGGAGAGGATGGTATGCTCTTCCCGGGAATGAAGCTCCTTCATTTATCATGATTGTGGGATTCATCATCTTGGCCGCGTTGTCAAGCGTTTTCTATTTTGGAAAAATTTCACCCATCGCCGTTTTCGCATTGGGCGTTTTCCAAAACCCCTATTTTTGGAATTACCCCCTCGCAACCTTGTTGTTAGGATTATGCACGATTGCCGCGGCGTTGTATGGAAAAACACTTGGAAATTTGGCATTAAATGATTTTTATGAAAATGGAGAGACACGATTGCCCGGATACACGGTGGCCGCGTTCTTGGATGTGGGGCTCATTCTCGTGTTTTCACTTGTCGTGTGGTTCCTGTATAGTGTGCTTCCGAACACGGAACAATTAGCCGCCTGGCTGCCCCTTGCGAGTTTGGGCGTATAAGCGCAACCAACGGGAAAAGAACCCCTTAACGGCCACTCTTTCCAGGGAAAGGAGACTAGATTTAAATACGCCGAAACGCCCCTTTTCGTGTTGGGCTTGATATGAGTGACGTGATCAAAGACTTCTATTTTGCGATGGAAGACAAGTGGTACGCGGCGTTGGACTGGTTAGATACGAAGGGGGTGCCCGTGTATAAAGTCATCGACCCCATCGACAAACAAATACCCAGTTTAGCCCTCTTTTCCGGACTCATTATTTTGGGATTACTATTCACCTTTTTCTCATTTGGGGGGTTGATTCAGGGAAACAATGTGAGCGTGTTATTCCAAGTCAAGGACGCGCAATCCAATCCCCTGCCTAATGTGGAAGTACTCTTTACCATTAATGGAAAAACCGAAACACACACTAGTGATTCGCTCGGAGAAATTGAATTATTCGCACTCGCAGGGAGTAAAATTAATTACAAAGTGAATTTAGAAAAATACGAAATCATCAACAAAAGTGTCACGGCAAAAGAAGACCAGATTGAAGTGATTCTACTCTCGGAATTACAAACTACTAACCTGAAAAAAACCATCAAACTCGTGAATGAAGTGGGGCAGCCCATTTACAACAACGCCGAGTTAACATTCGCATGCTCCACCGCGTATGGAACACCTCCCGCGACGATTACAGGAAGCGGAGGAACATTTGAAGTGACTCCGAATGTGAATTGCATACCCCTTGTTGTGAGTGTGAACATGCAAGGATATTTGCCCGTGCAATCATTCCCCATCACGGCGAACAAGGATGTGTATAACATTGTATTAACCCAAAATGTGGTGCGCGATGCCAGTGTATTAGTGAGCGTGCGCGATGACGCAGGAGTTTACGTCCCCGGCATGAGTGTCTCCTTGCAAGTGAATGGAATTGACGCCGAAAATGCGTACACGGATGCGAGCGGAAACGCATCGTTTGATGTGGGAGCGGGAACGTATACCATTGTTGCGTCGGACAACACGAATGGGGTGTACACGAGCGCGAGTGAAACCGTTACCGTGAGCTCGGGAGAAACGGCTCATGTTGAGTTGAACGTGAACAAGAACGCGAGCAATAGCATTTTGGTCACGGTCATCGACAAGAAAACGAATAACGCATTGAAGGATGCCGTAATAAAACTCAAGAGCGGAACAACCACCCTTTCAACCAGCACAACCAAAGCGGATGGAAAAGTCACGATTGCCATTGCCGACAAAACACTCTCATATGTTATCACTGCATCCAAGGACGGATACATTCCCCAACAACAAACCGTGCAAGGAAGCGCTTCAAACGTATCATTCGCCCTCGACAAAGCAACGGCATCCAATTCGGCTAAATTGAAAGTCCAACTCGTGGACCAAGATGGAGAAGCAGTGGCGGATGCCAAAGTTGTATTATACAACGCGGACACGGGATTCCTCGCGCCGAACAACGCTGTCGTAAGCGACTCGAATGGAATCGCCACGTTTAATTCCGTGGTGAGTGGAAACTATCAGGCATTCGCATACAAGACAACTCTCACGGGTTATTCCAACGAGCAATTCTTCGACATCACGGACCCAAGCACTTACCTATACACGCTGCGCATTGACATCCCAGACGGGACCATTAGTATACGTGTCACGGACACGCGCGGAGAACCCGTGTCATTTGCCCGCGTTGCGGTATACAATGCGTTCAAGAACCAATTATTGGGAGCCGACTTGACGGATACGAATGGTTCATACACGCTGCCGCGAAACCAACAAAAAAGCAAAGCCGACAAAGACGTTTTCCTTGTGGTGAGCAAGACCGGATATGCTACTCTGACTACGAGTCAAAAGCCCGTGTTACCCGACACGACGCAAGCATTCCAGGTGACGCTCAACCCGCTCAAACCCACGGGAAATATTTCGATTGAACTTGTGGGAGTGTACACGCCCGACGGAAAAATTGTCACGGGAGTGGGTAAAGGAAAAGACTACGTGGCCAAGTTTCGTGTAACCATTCCTGAAGAACACGATGAATTAGACACGTTGAACGTGCACGTGCGAACGGGAGAAAAGGACATTGTGGAAAAGGATGAATGGTATATTGAACGTGTAACATTTCCACGCACCACGATTGTAAAAGGAAGCTCATGGGACCCCGCGAACGGGTTGAATGTCGATAATGAGTCCGCGACGAATGGACCGGCCAAATGGATTAACGCCACGCTCACCAATCCAAATCCGGGCGTGTATGAGTTTGAGACCGCTTTACATGTGCGTGAAACGGCATTGCCGCAAGACACGCTCAAGCTTGATTACAAAGTATTCGCTCAAAACGGAGACGAATTACGCGACCCCACGGACGCAAACCCGGTGGATGAATTGTACGCGGCCACGAAACAAGCCACGTACCAAGTAGGCGTAACCACGGCTTGTGATGACAACTTCTGCTTCGACGCGAGTATATTAGACATTGAAGAAGGAAGAATAGAAGATGTGGGAGAGCAATTCAATGGAAACGTTTTCACTACATACAAGCTCACGTTCAACTTGTTGAATAACGGCGACGCATTCCACACGAATGCTAATTTGCGCATCAAAGCTACGAGCGATAGTGTGGAATTATTGAATTATGACATTTTCGCCGCGGACGCGATTGAACTTAAGGGAGTGGTGAACGACAACGAGTTCAAGTCTCCGTTGAGCGTGGGAAATTTTACTCCTCAAAAGAAAGTAGGAGGAACCATCACATTCCGAGCGAAAGAAGTGGGGACCACTCCTCTTACGCTTGAATTAGTTTCTGACTTTGAAAGCGTATTTTCCAAAACCATCCAACTCAATGCGGTGGGAGACAAGACGTTGAGCGTGGATGTGACACCCAACGTGTTCCCGAGCAACATTCCTGTTACTCTGTACATTCATGCAGAGGATTCCGCCACGGGAGAAGACCAAGCGAACGCACTCATAACATTGGAAAACGTCTCCGAGGTTGTTCTTGCGAGCAAAACAACCGACGATGCGGGAAACGTGGAAATAGAATTGCCCGGACAATTGCCTGGAAAGAAAATCACGTTGCGCGTGGAGAAAGCCGAGTACAACCCCTACGTGCAAACACTTGACATTTCGGATAAAGTTCTTTCATTGAGCCCGGAAACGATTGGAGTAACCATGAATGTGAAAACCGATGCGGAAAAACGCCACCCATTCACGATTACGAATGAGACCAGCCTGCCTATCATTATCAAAAAAATGGAAATC
Source organism: uncultured archaeon (assembly GCA_964550925.1). Classification (GTDB taxonomy): domain Archaea; phylum Iainarchaeota; class Iainarchaeia; order Iainarchaeales; family VGJJ01; genus VGJJ01. The sequence goes on from CAZKAN010000020.1 coordinate 5,687, forward strand.
CAAGGAAACTTGAAAGGATACTTGGACGCGCAACGGATTAACTCAGCATTACAACCCTACGTGGGAGTGACGATTGGACCTAAGGCACAATTGGAAGCACAATTGACATCTATTCTTACTCCGGAAGGACTGAGCATTAGTGAACACGAAGATTTGGATGCAGTCATCGCTATTGAAGCCGAAAACTATGGAAACCCGTGGGCGTTTGAATTGCCCGTGCGCTACTCATTAGGTGCCACTGCGGAAGTGGACGACCCCACGTGCTTCAGCATTGCCCCCAAAACATGGGTCACGAGCACAGACGGACAAAGCGTCACCTTCGAATTTACTATTCGAAATAATTGTGCCATTAAGGGAATCCCCAGCGCGCTGAACGATTTAGGCGTTCGATCCACGTGGAATGGAAATGAACTCGGAGAATTAGTTGTAGGAGTATACGAACAAAACAACCCCACTGCGATTGCTGCCGCCAAAGCACGCGGAGGATATTTCTCTCCACTACTCGCAACGATTCCCGCGCAAGACGAACTCGTGGCGCGCGTAGACTTTACGCCGTATGGCGGAGTGAAAGGCGTGGGCGTGTTTGAGTTAGAATTACAAGCCACGAATTTGTTGGAAGGAAAACCCCAACTTTTAGTGGATAAAATACACGGAGAAATAGGCGTAGTGAATTTGGCCGATTGTATCGTGTATGACAAAGAAATCGTTGACATGCAACCCGGGAAAAAGGATTCCTTCGTGATGGAAACCAAAGGGTGCGGCGCCCCCGTGAACGTTACTCTCAAATCCGAAGTCGAGTTGAGCACGAAAGAGTTTACCCTACAAGGAACGGACAAGAAAGTCATTGAAGTATCGGACGCGCAACTTGATTTGGGACAATACCCCATTTACGTGAATGTGAAAGGAGCGGAAGACAAACTCCAATCCGAAAACAAAATGCTCCGCGCACGCATACGCGATCCCAATGCGTGTATTCAACTCAACCGCTACGAGTTCGACGTGTATGATGACCCCGCCTCGAAGACGGACGGGTTTGATACGGCAAGATTGGATAATTTTTGTGTCAACCAAAAAGTACAAGTCAAAGTAGTTATTGAGAAAAAATTCGTGGACAGTCTGAAGAAAGGAATTGTCGCAGGAATATTCGGAATGCTTGCCACGGGAGCAGACAATTGGATTCAAGATAAAACATTCATGGGAAAAGAAAAAGATGCTGCGCCCACTCCTACTAGTAAGAGTGCTATTCGGCTAAAAAATACGGCCACTGGAAATGAACTGTTGAGCGAGGCTGGAAAAATTGCTCTTGAAACTCAGCGCAAAGTTGGGGAAGCCAATCAAACCTATGCTCAGCGTATCGGAAACGGCTTACCTAATTATTCTAGTATTATTGGAAAATTACAAACGCAGTTAAGCAATTTGAAAAAATCCCCGGCGATGAGTGATTTAGTATTTGTTGAACACGTCAATAAGCTGGAGTCCGCACTATTCGCTGCCAATCAAACCTACACCCATTTACAGGACGCCACCTCCCCCGAGAGTGCACCATATAATGGAGATGGGATTGCTAAGAGTGTGGAATTGCTTAATGGTAAATTAGAATTGGCCAATACTGAACTCCAAGATGCACTCGACCCATCGATTGAAATCAATAAACCAGTGCAGACCGCTTCACTATCACCTGGCACGCCAGTATCGGCGTCGAGTGATTACGTTCAAGTTACGTCTTCCGGTCCTGATGCATTAGCTCTTATCATTTCAACAGTAGTGTTAGATGGTGAGCCCACTCTGAATGGAAATGTGTTAAGCGTTCCATTTTACACTCCGCAAGATGCGTCGTATGCGCAACTATTGGCGGAAAGCTATGCTGAAGCCCCCTCGATTCAACGATTTGTACACATTGCATCCAATGAAGACGGACGCGTCCTCACATTTTATGATGCAACAGTGACCACTGAAGGAAATGAACGTGTCATTCGAGTGCCTTATGCGGTAGGTGCAACTGAGGAAACATCGGCTGCAACAGTGGGCGGAACCCTTGAACTTTCTGACCAACCCGACTCGAGCGTCGACGAAGGGCAATTACTCAATTTTGCGGGCGGAGTGAACGGACTTTCAACGACGGCCGACATTGTATTGGCCGTGGCGGACGAGTATGATCAATTAGACTTGGCGAGCTCCATCAAAGGTTTGCAAACCATTGACGCGTCGGATAACGCATTCCACATTTCTCATTCTGCTGAAAAAGTAGGCACGTATTTTTGGAGAATTTCAGTTGAACAAAATGGTGAATTAATTGATGTGGGGGAGGGATCCTATTGCTCTATCGCCCCCGGGACCGCTGCCGTGTGTGTGGCGCCCGTTATTCCATCAACTCCCTCAGTGGCGGGTGGACAAACAACCACGTCCAATCTACCAGCCTCTCCCGCAGTAACGTTTAATCAATTCATCACGTTTGACACGCGGGGAGATGCGGGAATGGTAATTATAGCGGACAAGACTGTGCTCGCACTCACGGACTTGCCGGGAAATAACACTAAATTATTATTTACTAACTCGGGGGAACGCAATGCCGTGTTGACTGCGATCAAAGCATTCGCGACTGCACAGGGAAGGACTGTAGAGATTACCACGGATGGCACCAGCTTTACAGCGGTAAACTCTTCCTTTGTTGAATTTGGAGAAAACTGGATTGTGGATATTGCTTACGTGTCAAAGCCGATTGTCGCAACCATTTCAAGCTCACTCGTGCCAAATACCCCTGCTGTTGTTGGAGATGGGCGCGTGCGCATTAGTTATAGCAACCAAGCCATCCGAAACAATGCAAAAACCGCATTTGATAACGCCAATTTCCCTGTGGAAATACAAAATGATTTTTCGGGAAGCGCATACATCTATTTGCCGGCCGGAACGACATTTACCAATGCGAATGGAGAATGGGTGTTTACCCTCCCGCCAAGCGCAGGCGTCGAGAGCCAAACTACTAGCCCCGCAAGCGGATTAGTCGTGTTGCTCCAAACACCGGCAGCGGACAAAGCCAAAGCAGAAGAAAAACTCGGCAATCAAGTACAGGACGCGATACAACAATCATTGCTCGGAAAAGCACTCGGCAAAGTGACTGACTTTACTTCACTCGGAACGGGCAACCCCATCGTGTCATTCTTTGTCACCACCGCCGCAGTGACAGCGATTGATTACTTCACGACCAAAGACAAAGAATACAGCGTCACCGTGTTAGGAAAAGACGTGGAAATAGGCGCACGCAAGAGCGGATTACTGGGACAAGTCACGGAACCCGATGACTCGAAAAATGGAATTGTTATCATCGGCGGAGAAAAAGGAGCCGATGAAAAAGTCATTGACAAAGACATCAAGGTTACTCGTTCAGGAATCGCATTAAACCCCAAAATTAGTTTAGAAAGAGAAGTCGTGGGAAAACTAGAATCGATTAC
>CAZKAN010000021.1:0-1153 GCA_964550925.1 uncultured archaeon
TGGGGGAACGCGCGTATTTAGTCACGTTCCAGAAGACGGACCCCTTGTTTGTGATTGATTTGTCTAATCCTGAAAATCCAAATGTGTTGGGAAAACTCAAAATCCCCGGGTATTCGGATTATTTACACCCATTGGACGAGACGCACATCATTGGGATAGGTAAAGACGCCACTCCCTCCAAGGATGGGGATTTTGCCTGGTACCAAGGAATGAAATTGGCCGTGTTTGACGTTTCAAACGTTGAAAATCCGGTGCAGCAACACTCGCTCATTATTGGAGACCGAGGCACGGACTCCTTTGCGTTGCACGACCATAAAGCATTTTTGTATGATGCCGAAAAAGAACTCCTGGTGTTGCCCGTGTACTTGTACGAAATCACGGACGAAGTCAAGCAACAATACGAGGAACAGGCCAAGCAATGGGGCACTGACATCATGAATTGGCCCATGTACGGCGTTCCCACATTCCAAGGAGCATTCGTTTATCATTTGAATTTGAGCGATGGCTTCGTGGAGAAAGGACGTATTACCCACATCGACCAAGAAGTGGATTTGAAATCAGGGTATTATTATGATTGGGAATACCAAGTCCAGCGTTCCTTGTTCATTGACAACACGCTCTACACCGTGTCACAATCCAAAATCAAAGCGAATGATTTGACAACCATGAATGAAATAGCTGAAGTGGAATTTCCTCAAGCCACGGGGGAGTTTACCTTCAATTATTCCACTTCCTCCTACACGTATCCGAATGGTCCCAATACGGGAGGCAGTATGAGCGTGGATAAGTCCCGCGCCACGATTGATGCGTACACGTATGGTGCGTTTTCGGCTAACAAGCACGGAGAGTTTGATGATGGAAAATACTATCAACAACTCATCCAAGACTTTGATTGGGATGCGTGGAAAAATTATCCCGAATACACGCCAACATACCCCACGGATTATTCCAAACCCTACACCATGGACAGCGTCTACTTGACGGTCACGAATGGGGATTTCACCGTGTATCACACGATTAACCCGGACATGGATGCACGACAAATGAAACCGTTTTGGAAATCCGTTGAGAGTGTGTACGACGATTTACTTGGCCAAGCCGAAGAAGTAACATACCCCAACTACGCAACGCCATACACGACCACTGTAGACGT
>CAZKAN010000021.1:1253-3327 GCA_964550925.1 uncultured archaeon
AATGGCGCGAAGCGGAGAGAGGGAGATTCGAACTCCCGTAGCCGTGAGGCTCTGGTTTTCAAGACCAGCGCATTTGACCGCTCTGCCATCTCTCCTTACGAGTACTCCTGCGTGGAATGATTTTTAACCCCCTTCCGCGGGGAATGGGTCAAGAATACTATAATAAAGCCCGTTTAACTCATTCGGGTATGCCCGATGTTGCCCCTGTTTCTGATGGGAATACCCCTCCTTCCACGCGCGGGATCGACCCGCGTAATCGTCCTTTTACGGTTTCTTCCGGCGTGCAATTGATGATTGATGATGCCATGCGCGTCTTGGGTACCAAAACGGAAATGAGTTTGGAGGAAATGGCCAAGTATACGGGATGGAAACCCACAGACTTGGAACAAGTGTTGAAATTATTGGAAAATAGGGGTATTGTTAAGTTGTCCTATCCCGCGTCCTTGTTGCAAGGACCAAAAGTCTCGTTGCTTCAAAAGTTGAGTGATAAACTATTAGCCATTCCTCCCGGAGAAGTGTTGGAACAATATTCTTTTTCCACGGACAACGTGAATGCGGATGTCAAAATTATTATGCATGCAGAGGACAATCATCCTTTTTACGCGTTGAGCGTGCAGACGTTTGGACCGTATACGGAAGTCTTGTTGGATGAGTTGCGCGACAAAATTGCCGCGAGTATTTCAATTGAGGCCATTGACTTGAGTGATGTGGAACAAGCGAAGGGATTGAAGATTCAATTCGCGGATGCAACGAAAAAGCAACTCATTCAGGTTTTCCGCGGTCTTTCGTCGGATATTTTGGACTCGCTAACGGGACAAATGCTCCACCGCTTGTATGGGTTGGGAGAAATTGAATTGTTGATGGCGGATAATAATCTGGAAGAAATTGCCATTAATTCGTCTAAAACAGCCGTAACAATTTATCATCGCGCATACGGGTGGTTGCTCACTAATTTAGCCATGCCGAATGAGGAGCATATTCAGAATTTGTCCGCGCAGATTGCTCGAAAGAATGGGAGAGAAATTACTAATTTGCATCCTATTTTGGATGCGCACTTGCTTTCGGGGGATCGTGTGAATGCCTCCCTTTTTCCTATTGCATCGTTTGGTAACACGCTAACCATTCGTCGCTTTGCGCGTAAACCCTGGTCAGTCATTGATTTTGTGGGGAAAATGCACACCATGAATACGGAAATGGCCGCGTGGTTGTGGTTGTCCATGCAGTATGAATTATCCATGCTCGTCGCGGGAAGCACCGCATCAGGAAAGACGAGTGCGCTCAACGCATTGTGTACCTTTATTCCCTCTCATCAACGCGTGATTACGATTGAAGATGTGCGCGAAATTAGTTTGCCGGATTACATGACGTGGAATTGGGTTCCCCTCACGACAAGGAATCCGAATCCCGAAGGAACGGGTGGCGTGACCATGTTGGATTTGCTCGTGTCCTCATTGAGAATGCGTCCCGACCGGTTGATTGTTGGAGAAATGCGTACGCGTCAAGAAGCGGAGACATTATTTGAAGCCATGCACACGGGACATAGTGTGTACGCCACCATTCACGCGGATTCCGCCCACCAGGTATTGCGCCGTTTGACCGAGCCCCCTATTTCCATTCCTGCGTTGGAAGTTGAGGCGATTGACCTTATCCTGGTACAGTATCGTGATCGTCGCGGGAATGCGCGCCGCACGTATGAGATTGCCGAAGTGGAATCAGGAACGAGTAATGAGCAAACCAATGTTTCGGATATTTTCCGTTGGTCCGCGCGCGGGGACACGTTTGAGAAAATGAATGAACCCATTCGCCTGATTCAAAAACTAAACATGCACACGGGAATGTCTGAACGTGAAATCAGAGAAGAAGTCCTGAGTCGAATGAACATTTTAGATTGGATGGTGAAGCGTGATTGTTCAACCATGGAGCAAGTAGGGAAGGTCATGCACGCGTTTTACGCTAATCCCGATAAAGTGAAAGAAGCCGCGATGAAGAATGAAGATCCCCGGACGTGGTGAGTCATTATGCGTGTGCGCTTCATGCTCTTGACGATCGAGCAAGCCAATCGCCTTCCTTTCCG
>CAZKAN010000021.1:3337-8982 GCA_964550925.1 uncultured archaeon
TCTCGTCTGGGAAAGTTTTTTTCCACTCTTCCGAGCACGCTCAAGTTGGCTCATTTGCCGGTGGATGCTAACACGTACGTGGCCGCGTCTATTTTATCCGCAGGATTGTATTCCATTTTTTCATTCATCCTGGTGGGAGTGCTCTCCACGTTCACGAGCGGGGACATGTTGCAAGGGTTGCGTTTTGGTTTCGTCACGGGATTAAGCATTGGGGCAGGCATGTTCCTATTACACATTTATTATCCCCGCATTCTCGCTAAACAAAACGCTTCAGGAATTGACCAAGGACTCATGTTCGCATTGAGAAGTATGCAAGTTCAAGTCAATTCCGGAGTAAGTTTGTATGATGCGATGGCGAACATTGCGCAGAGCAATTACGGCATCATCAGCGAGGAGTTTGAGAAAGTGATTCAAGAAATTAATGCGGGAGTGAACGAAGGGGCGGCGCTGGAACGATTAGCGTTGCGTACCGAGTCCGAGTTTTTGCGCAAAACCATTTGGCAGCTCGTCACGAACATTCGCACGGGATCTCCTATCAGTGTGGCGTTGCAATCTATCATGGAAACACTCACGGAATACCAGTCGCGCGCCATCAAGAGTTACGCGGCCGAATTGAATATGTGGATTCTCATGTATTTACTCATCGCTGCCGCCCTTCCGACGATTGGGATTACATTCATGATTATTCTTTCCTCCATTGGAGGGAGTTCTATTTCGCAGGACACTATTTTTCTCACGCTAGGAGCGGCATTCGTGATTCAAATTATTCTCATTGGACTCATTGGCTCGCGCACGCCGAAGGGGTATTAGTTATGCCGCGTGAAAATGCATTATTGTATCGCCTCTCGCGCACGCTCCCTCAGTCATTGCGCGACCAAGCTAACATTTACGTGCGCGAAGCAGGATTGGATGAAGATGGTGCCACGTGGCTGGCAAATACGATTATTCTTTCCATCCTTTTCGCCATCGCGGGAGCAGCAGTATTGTATTTTTCGCACGAATTCATAAATGAGTGGATGACCCCCCTCGCGATTGGCTTTACATTCAGCCGGGAAACCAGTATTAGTGCGGGGGCCATTCTTGGTTTGTTAACGGGATTAGCTTTCCTCACGCTTTCCTTATATTATCGCATTGAGAATCGCCGCAAAAAAGTGGAAGATGTGTTGCCGGATTTTTTGTTGTTAGTTGCAGGAAACATTCGTGCGGGAATGACGAGTTTTTCCGCATTCAAGAGTTCCACGCGCCCCGAATTTGGTGCACTCTCGGATGAGATACGCACCGTAACCACGCGTGCGTTAGGAACCGAATCATTTGGAAACGTGTTAAGCGGAGTGTCGGCACGCATTAAGTCAAAAAGTTTGAGCGAAACCGTTCGTTTCTTTTTGCAAGCCGTTCGCAGCGGAGGAAAAATTGCTCAAATACTCGAAAGCAGTTCCGCGGATTTACGCCGCACGCAGGATTTGAAAAAAGAACTCGTGAGCAACACGAAAACATATGTTATTTTTGTGGCATTCGTGATGGTGATTGCCACTCCCCTCCTCATGGCGGTGTCAGTGGAATTTGTCTCTCTCATCACGCGCATACAAACACAAAATGCTTTCCTCACGGAAAGTGCCGCTTCCACGAGTGCGGGTTTTTTGGGGGGAAAACTAACCATTTCTCCATCTTTCTTGGAAAGCATTGCCTACGTTCTCTTGTTTGGAAATGCCCTCCTTGCTGGAATTTTTATGGGAGTCATTGGGGAAGGAAAACCCCTCCTGGGGCTGCGTTACACCCCTTTGTTATTCATTGTTTCCATCATCGCATTCGGCGTTTCTCGCAGCATTTTGGCAGGAATGCTATCCACCTAACCTATGTTAATTTCCTCCCCCAAACAAGGTTTATATTCAACCCCGCATTTCCTTAACCAGATGCCCCTTCGGGGAGTGAGGAGAAAACATATGCTATTCAAAAAAGGTCGTGGACAAGGTACCACAGAATATCTAATTATTTTGGCCATTGTGATTGTGATTGCATTGGTCGTTGTTGGAGTATTAGGCGGATTCCCCAGCTTAGGAGCGGGTGTGTCGCAAGGACAAAGCCGCACATACTGGGCGGGAACAAGTCCATTGGCAATTGTTGAATGGCAAGTGGGCTCATCCACCGGAACATTAGTTGTCAAAAACTTGACCGCGGGAACCATTCAATTGACAGACGTCAACTGGAATGGTAACTCAGTTAGTTTAACGGATGTGAACATCGGCGCTGGAGCCACCGTAAACGTGACAGACCCCGACATGACATGCGGAGTCAGCGTGGGGCAAGCATTCAGCCGCACCCTCGGATTCACATACGACACAACCAATCTCACCGGACAAAAATTCACGGGAATTCAACCCGTTGTGGGTCAGTGCCAGTAAGCACGCCATTATCCATGGCCGGTAACCTCCGGCCGCGCGGACGGACTACATGGAGGGATTTTCAATCCCTCTGGTAGGCCTCCTTTCTTTTTTTCTTTTCAATGTTTATTTTTTCTCAAACCTATCGGCCACCCGACCGAACGTTTTTATACAAAGAGAGTGTTTGTAGGACTACGTATTGGGAGTTAGGGAGGGAAGCTATACTGCAACTTGTTGCAGGTCCCTGGTTTTCCCCCCTATTTTATATCTGATTTTGGGAAAAATTAATCCAATTCTTATTCCTCAGCTACCACCACGTGCACATTAAATTTTTCTTCGAGTTTTTCAAACACATCCTCTGCTTTGAGTAAAAGTTTCTTCTGCTTCCACGCGGAAATATCCCCCAAAAGATGATAGAATGGGGAAACAATAATCACACGCGAGCGTTGAATGAGTTGGCGAAAATCAACAGATTGTAACAAAGCTAGTAATTCATCCATGCTTTCCAAATTGTACAAGTTGAGCGTGTTGAATAAAGGAATGAGTTCCCGGCGCGAACGCAAATAGCGTGTGAGGGTGGATTGGCAATCCAAGAAAAGAATTCCCTCATGAGTATGAACACTCTGATTCAAAATGAATCGCGTGAGGTTGGATTCATATTCCACGGGCGTCCGTGTCGAGAGGCGGAGAACCATGCGTGTAAATGAAAAATAGCAATCAAAACCCTTGAGAAAGAGGGACCATTCCGCCGACAAGAGGGACTACATTTCAGACAGCGTGAGGGGAATTCTTTTTCCGCTTGAGTTGTATGCGCGCATGTTGTCAAACGTGTATGGATACCCGGCAATAATGTGTATACTCCCCATGCGCGAGAAAAAGTTTCGGTCCGCCGCGGAAGGGATTGCTCCCTCGTCCGGGTGCGAGTGAATGCTCCCCACAATAAGCGGGTCAAACGGAATCAAATCCGCGCGCAGAGAAGAGTGCGTTTTCCCAAATTCGGCTGGAACAACCACCAATTCGGAAAGGACGCGCGAATTAGCCTTCGTTACGCCCAACATGGAAATAAATTCATCCGGATACGTTGCGCGTGCGGCCGCGCAGATGTTTCGAACTAAGGAGGGAGTTATTTTCCACTCGGAAAGAGGAGAGGACATATGGGTAAACTACGCTACAACGCGCGCGGTCTTTTTACCATATTTCTTTTCCACGTAGGCTTGAACCATTTTCTTGAAATCGTCGCGCATCGTAGGTCCTTGGAGTGTTTTGACTAGTTGGCCATCCTCAAACACGGGCGCGGCGGGGTTTTCTCCGCTTCCGGGGAGAGAAATTCCAATGTTCGCCCCTTTCGCTTCGCCGGGACCATTGACAATACATCCCATCACCGCAACGTGCATGTTTTCCACTCCCTCATATCCTTGGGCTTTCCACACAGGCATTTGTTTGGCAAGATATTCCGTGACTTCTTTCGCTAAATGTTGGAACGTATCACTCGTCGTGCGTCCGCACCCCGGACACGAGGTGACTTGGGGCAAAAAGAATCGGTGTCCTAAACTTTGCAAAATCTGCTGGCACAAATACACTTCACGCGTGCGCGAAGAACCGGGTTCCGGTGTTAAACTCACGCGAATCGTGTCTCCAATTCCTTGGTTGAGCAAAAGAGAAAGCGCGGCCGTGGAGGCGACAATTCCTTTATCCCCCATTCCCGCTTCAGTCAATCCTAAGTGTAAGGGTTGTTCCGTGAGTTTGGCAAGTTTAGAATAGCAATACACCATTTCTTGTACACCGCTCATTTTGGTGGAAATAATAATTTGGTCCTTGCGCATGCCTAAGTCCAGCGCGCGCTGCGTGGACAACACCGCGGATTGTATCATGGCTTCTAAAAATATTTGATTCGCTCCCAATTGTTCTTTGGCGGGGAGTTTGTTATCATCATCAATGAGTTTTTTCAATAATTGTTGGTCGAGACTTCCGCCGTTTACTCCGATGCGCACGGGCTTGCCATAATCTACAGCTGTTTTCACAAACAAATCAAAATTATCATCGCGCTTGTCTCCAAAACCCACATTCCCTGGGTTGATGCGGTATTTGTCTAATGATTCTGCGAGCTTGGGATATTTGGTGAGAAGTAGGTGACCATTGTAATGAAAATCCCCGATGAGGGCGGTGTCTTCATACCCTTCATCATGCAATCGTTTGCGAATCTCCGGCACCGCGGTGGCCATGGCGTCTTTTTCAACCGTAAAGCGCACCAATTCAGAACCGGCATCCGCGAGTTCTTTGATTTGCTTAACCGTTCCCGCTACGTCCGCGGTGTCCGTGTTCGTCATGCTTTGCACGCGCACAGGGTTGTGTCCCCCAACCCCTACTTTTCCGACGCGCACCTCAATGCTTTTTCGTTTAACAAACCCATTGAGGGTCTCCAGTTTTTGCATGCGTTCTCATTCTCCAATTATCAGTTGATTACACACTTCAACGAACTCAAATTTAAGGATAGGGGAAATTTTTTCCCCATCCAAAAAACCTATTTCTAGGTTTCTTTAACTAAAATAAAGGCCGAATTACTTTCCGACCATTTTTTTGGCGGCGTTAACAATGTCATCCACCGACATTCCGAATTGTTTCTTGATGTTCTCCGGCTTGTCGTAGGGGATGTAATCGTCCGCGGCACCTAATCGTTTGACCGCAATGTTGTGCACGCCATTCTTTTCTAAGCATTCCAACACCGCTGAACCAAACCCTCCCACGAGAGTGTTTTCTTCCACCGTGATGAGTTTGCCTGTTTTTTTGGCGTGTTCGATGATCATTTTCTCATCTAATGGTTTGGCGAAGCGCGCGTTGATGACCGTTGCAGAAACGCCTTGCTTTTCTAACTCAGCAGCGGCTTTCACAATGTCTTTCACCGCCCAGCCTATTCCGAGCAGGGTGACATCCTTTCCTTCTTTCAGCAACTCGGCCTTTCCAATGGGGATACTCTTGAGTTCCGCATCCATGGTTACTTCAGGAGAGATTTGTCCCTTGGGGTAACGTAAGGCAATAGGTCCTGCGTTGTAATCAATGGCGGTCTTGACCATGTGTCTCAATTCGTTTTCATCCTTGGGGGCCATAACCACAAAGTGGGGGATGATTCGCGTGTAGGATAAATCGAGAATTCCTCCTTGCGTGGGCCCATCTCCCGTAATAGCGGATTTGGGGATGAAAAATTTCACCGGCAATTTCATCAGTGAAACGTCGTGCATCATTTCATCGAATACGATGCCTGCACCGGCG
>CAZKAN010000022.1:0-8843 GCA_964550925.1 uncultured archaeon
TTTTCCCAACACATTTGGATTTTCAGGATTAGACAAATCAATCACAAACAAGGGATCAATTTTCTGGAACGTGACTAAATACGCGCGTTCTCCCATGAAGCGAGCGGAGTAAATACTTTCTCCTTTAGCCAATCCCTCAAGACGTCCAACGAGTTCCATGTCTTCGTTCAACACGAACACGTTGTTGCTCGATTTTCGGGATTCGCGACCCATCATATCCCACTGTTGGTCAATCGTGGTCGCAATGCGCACATTTCCCTTGTATTCGTCCATGGAAAATTGATTAAGCACGCGTCCGGGAACGGAACCAAATCCTTGGTAATCGACCTTTCCATTATTCAATGCAAACTTGTAAATGACGGTTTTCTGGAAACTATCATTTGTTTCACGGGGAATGGAATCCGCATCAATTTCCGTTCCAATAGGAATGGGTTGCCAATAATTCCAAATCGTGTGCGTGATGTACATGTTATCCGTTGACGCGTACACGTTCTCTGCACTTCCCACAATGGTTTCTTTGTGCAATTTTTCCGTGCCTAAGTCAAGCGACCCTAACGTAATGAATTGCTGCGCGTACACGGGATAAATATACCCAATTTCGCGCACACTTGCAATGGGACTCTCAACACCATCTTCTTTCATCATGGGAATAATGGAACCGTTTCCATTATCGAGGACGCGATAGTCCGGGTAACTCGTCATCACAAAGTAAACCACATCATCAATCATGCGTCCGCTCACATAGCTTCCCGTAAATTCAAGTTCTTTTTCAAGCGAGGGATTTTCTGCGTTGGAAATATCATACACGTAAACAATGGCTTTGGAATATCCCCAATACGGGGGGTAAATCATGTCCACTCCCACTCCTGCGGGGGCGGTCATTTTGCTGGAAGAAATTCCCGCACTCGTTCCTAAGACGCGGGGATCATCGTTTGCATTTGTTTCGTATTTGCTACCAAACAAAATGAGCTTGTTACCATTGATGAACATTTCTTGCGGGGTAATATTTTCGAGCGTGAGTTGTTTGACAATTTTCATCTCATCCGCGGGAAACGCTTGGGTAATCACTAAGCGATTGCGATAAAATGAGTAAATATATTTTCCATCCGTTTTCACAATATCGGCTTCATCCACCCCTTCAACTTGAACATTGGTATTGGAATACGATGGAGCGGGTGCACCAGTACTTCCACCGTCCGCTGCGGATTCGCTTTTGACAGCATTCCCCATCATGGGCAATGCTCCGCCCATCATGTCGCGGCCATAGTATCCGTTTAACACGGAACTATTCTTGAATGCGAGCAAGAGATCATTTTCCGAATTGAAAAACTGAACCTTGTTGGGCGTTGAGGGTAAAACATTCTGGTTGGGGAGAGGAGTAGATGATTGGGCAAGCGCAAAAATGAGTGCTACTCCAATAATGGCTAAACCAACTCCAAACATGTGAATATTACCTTTGTTCATTAACCATCAACTCCTGTGGGGTTCAATGTCCCATTCATGCGTGAGGGAGTTTATATACTACTTTCAATGCTTAGGAAACGGGCTAAATGGTTGAGAAACACGTATACTTGCTATTCTTCCGCGGGAAGGGAACGAATGAGGTGTTTGGAACGGGAATATGCCCAGAGAATACCCACCAAACAAGCGGTGGCGATGAGGTAATACACCAACGCGTCAATGAGTCCACGATTGAGCTGGGAAATAATTCCCTCGATAATGGTAAAGCAAAAAACGGCCAATAGGATGAGTGTGCTCGTGAGCAACAAAATGATTTTCACGGAATCCATGAAGTCAGACATGCTTCATGGAAAGTTTGCTGACTATAAAAAAGAGACCCCTGATTATGCGTTAAACGTCGTCCAAATCGTATTCGTGTCCGCGTTGAAATCATTTCCATGAAGGGATGTGTTGATATCATACCCCGCTTTTACGCCATTTGCGTCCGTGGGGAGGGTGAGCTGAATCGTATACTGCATCCCGTCCATTCCGTTACCCAAAATGCTCACGCCTAGTGGTAGTGCCGTGGATATTCCCTCAATTTTTCCTATTTGCACATACGGGGTTGTCGTGGTGGTGTTGCCATCAATGTCGGACGAAGTATACACAAGATTGATGGATAATGTACTATTTTTAGGAAACGTTCCACTAGCTGAGTATGCGTGATCACTATTGGTGTCCGTGTAATTCAGCGTATAATTAAAAAATACCGTGTCGGCAATGCAGCAGGAGCCCGTGATTACGGTCATGGAATCATATGCAATTTCCGAATAAACATTCACATCAATTTTGCGGGGATACGACGCACTGCTAATGGGTTCAATCCTAAACTTGTTGAAATCAAAATCCGTTCGCCAACGCAAACCTTTGTTCGTTCGTCCCCAGAAATTACCATCATTGAAAGTTTGATTCAAATCCAAAAACGTGTGCACATTCAAATCACTCCCGAGTTGAGCGGCATCGGATTGATAACGTAACAAATTATCGCGCAGGGACAAAACGGACGGTGTTCTCCCTTTAAACGTGAAAATAGCCGTGTCTTGATTCTCATCAATCGAAATAGTATACCCCGTGAGCGCGTTCAAGTCCATGGACAAATCACGCAACAAATTTCCAGGATTGCTTTGCAGGGAAACATCTCCCGCGTCTAATTGCAATTGAAGCAAATGCGTGTACTGCGCCTGCGCGAAGAGGAAGAGAAATAATGCTAATGAAAACGTGGCAAAACTCAAAACAAAACCACTTGAATGAGTGTTCATGGAGAACCCGGCCATGTGGAGACCTCCATGATATACATATTAACATCCGGGGGAGAAGGAACCATGAAGGAGTGGCGCACAACCTCTGTTTGGGGCGAATTGAGCGTGCACCCGCTCTTTGTTACTATAAACGTGGGCGTGTTCACGTCCGGCGAAGGAAACACGGAAACGCTTCCACAAATGGAGGAGGGCCACCCACTCAAGTAGGCGCGAATGTTCGTCGTGTTGTTCAAGATGACTCCCCTCATGAGGAGTTGGCTCTGTTCCAATGTGAAAGCGGCGTGCTCGCCATACACCCGCAGCAAATTTTCCTGGCGCAAACTCGTTTCGGGTCCTGATGCTGCATCAAAGGCGAGGCTGATGATTACAAACAACACGGCCAAGGAAACAAGGGCATCTACTGCAATCACAAAACCGCGCATGAACATTACCCCCCATACACCTGCACGGATGCTACTGCTGGGAGTGAATTAAACACCGTGGGAATAAGTACTGCACTCACTTGATTTTTATCCACCGGAGAAATCCCAACTTGCGAAATTATATTCTTGTTTTCATCCATGATAGAAATGTAAAAATTAACATCCTCAATTCCGAGACTCTGTGCGAGGTCTCCATAATCATCCGCATTCCAGTCGAGAAATGCATTCCACTTCTCCGAAGAAACCTCTCCGGGGGTGGGTGATAGTCCAATGCGTGTAATCGTGCTGCGATCAACAAGCGTTTCCCAGTATGAAGGAGTGCCCCCGCTTGAAAAAAGCATTTCTGCCACACGAATGGTGCGTTGAGAAAAACGATAATCGGAAATCTCCTCGAGTGATTGGCTCTGCAATTGTTGATTGACGGTGGAGATGACCGTGAGAGCGAATAAGAAAATAATAATCGACAAAAGGGCATCCGATGAATACAATTGGCCGCGCAATGATTGTCTATTCATGCAATGCTCATTCATGGCGAGACCACCTGCACGTGCAACTGGTTATTCTCATCCATGGACGCGAAAAGGACATTCCCATCATTCGCGGTGAATGGATGAATGTTCAAAAAAGGAAGACGCACCGAACTATAGTGCAGGGTTCCCTTCACTTCGACTAAACCATTGGCGAGGGTAATGATCTGTGTTTCAGGAGATTTAGGAATGGTAAAACGTGCACTGCTCCCCGGCGGCATGGTTGAAAAATGGGAGATATTCTCCGCCATCCACTCCGCGGAACGTTCGACCGCATACTTGTAACGCAAGGAATCAATAATCAGCATTTGTTGTGAAAAAATAGAAATGGAAACAGCCAATAGAATAAGTAGGAGTGGGAGAATAATCATTAATTCCACGGTCGCTTGACCCCCTTGCGCGTGTTCATTCGTTTTTTTTTTAATCATTGAATTTTCCCGTCCCATTTAATGTTCATGTCTGAAAATCCTTGCAACACATCCACATACAAGTGGGTGGGGTTGGGGAAATACACGTCGCGTGCGTTGAGGCGATACGTCGTGGGAAATGTTCCTGCGACAAGCATTCCGACGCCAGTTCCTCCAATTGAAACATTCACGTCACCTTCATATTGAGGGGTTGTCGTTGGAACCCCTGCCGTGGCGGGGGAAGGGTACCACACCCTCACGTGAGTGAGTTCGGTTGTCGTGCCAAAGTACATCGCAGTATACCAATTATTTGACGTGTTCACGTCATCCGTGATGCGAATGTTCACATTACGATCACCTGAACTCACGACGAAGTCTTGTAATCTAAAATTATTAATATCAAACTGCCCGCTTGAAGGGGTGAATCGTGATTCTGCGAATGGAGCAATGTTGAAATCGCCGAGTGAATATTTGTAATTATTCCACGGCCGACTTGAAACGTGAGTGGGGAGCGTGCTCATGTTGTTAGCCTCGTCCACAAATTGGATGGAAAAGTTGTAAGCATATCCAACATTCAGATCATCCACGAGTTGTGTTCCTGCGTTTCCAGCAGCGAGAATGCTTCCCGTGTATGGCACATCGGTCGCACTGTCAAATAATGTCTGAGAAGTAATGTTGGCATCGCTCCTCCGAATAATAACATCGGTGACGGTTCCCGTGTAATTATCATCTCCCGGGAATGTGAATGATAGCAAAATGGATTCAGCACTTGAACCAGGGGCCGCCGTAAAACTAGTCGGCGCACCTGGTGCCACCACATCATTTGGACAGCCTGCACCGTATGTATCGCCAGTGTAAACCGAACCATCCGTGAACGTGACAACGGGTTGAACTTGCTCATTTTCATCGATGATATTTCCTGAAAATTCGATGTAATTATTAGTGATGATTCCCGCATCCAATTTAGTGTCAACAATATTGAACGTTTGTCCATCCGTGGCGGTCCCGCCGCTGTAGACGAGGGTATCGTTGAATGAAACATTTTTGATATACACATTATCAAGGTCGCATGCACTCCATGCGCGGAGTTGAAGCTGGTCTATGTAAATCGCTTGCCCCCCGGACGTGCTTTCGAGCCCAAAATCCGATAATGTATCGGTTGACGCCGTAGTCGTAGACCAGTCCCATCGAAAATTATCTTTCATCGTGAGGACGCGTGCTTGAATGGAAAGGATGGTGCTATTTGCGCCGGTGTAATCGTTCACGACCATGGAACCCGTGTACGTGCCGGAGGTTATTCCGCTGGGGACGGTAAGAGTAATATCCACATTTTGACACGAGGACCCGTCGAGTTGGGCAATAGTGGGAATGCTCGTAATCCACGATCCGGGCGCGCTTGAAGAAGGGGTAAACGTGATGGATTTGATGGGAGCACTTCCCGTGTTGCAAATGGAAATAGACTGCGTATTCGAATCACTAACCAATGCACTAAACTCAATGGTGGAGGGCAAAACAGTCATTAGTGATTGCGACGCGGAAAAAACTTCCACGTTGAGGGGAATGGTTAATTGTTCGGACGTCGAACCATCCGTTGAATTAACATTCAAATATCCCACATAATTCCCCAACGCCGAGCCCTGTGCCGCAAATGAAAGCGTGACCGAATATTGTTCCCCCGGCGCAAAGTTGTGCGTGGATGGACTCACGGAGACACTTGTGAGGGTGTGTGCCCATGAAATGTTAAAGTCCGCATTCACGGATGAGGTGTTGTAATTCGTAAACGTGATGGTCTTGTTGACATTCGTATCGCGCGCCATGGGAACGTATAATGAGTCAGTGTCACTCAGCAGTGAAACGAGTGAAATAACCACATACTCTTCAAAAGAATGAATGCGAATCCGATGCTGACCCGCCGTAGTGGGAAGTGTTCCCTGAACGTTTGAAATAGTACTCGCACTGAGGTCTGTGCCATACGCGTGGAGGGTGAGTGAATTATTCTGAATGGAAGAAAGACTCGAATCAATCCCTTCAGGGAAGGATAACACAATTTCCTTCACGTGATTGGGTCCAGATAAGTACGTGTAATCAATCTCCCGCGCCAATCGTGAAACAGTATCGCGTGCTAAATTAATGGATTGTTCCTTCTGCAAATTAGAAACATGTTCCGTGGTGAAAGAAACGAGGGCGGTGAGAATGACTAATGACACGGCTAAGACCATGAGCAATTCCACGCTGGATTGACCCCTATTCATGCGTCAAAGAAGCGGGTTTTCTTTATATTTGCGCAAGCTACGTAAAAGCGATTGCGGGCTAGGGCCATATGTAAATTGCTTCTCCAACTCCAATATCAATATCAAATCGAAGATTGAAGTCGCTCACGTTTTCCGTTTTAAGGACTCGGAATGTTAACGGTTGCTGGCGAATGTTTTGAAGACCATTATAATAGTGTTGATTGTTGAACTGAGTGCCGTCCAAAAAATTAATTCCGCTGCTCAATGGGAAAAACACTGATGAATTAAAATCGGCTGCATCGAGCCAGTAACTATTTGGATTGGAATGGTTCCAAATCGTCGCCCACGTAGCGTGAGTGTCATTCAAATCCACCGAAACAATCCAACCATCATTGGGTGTAGCGTCGTCCACCACACTAAATATCAATTGTCCGCGCCCCGAATTGGTGAGGGAGTGAACCAAAAATACATTCACGTCGGATTCACCATACGTTCCACTATTGGGTGCAAAATTACTAAAATTAAAATCATTTCCCGTGAACCTAAACTCATTCCAGGGTTTGGAAACTGGAGCATTAGAAATACTCGCACGATTGCCATTCTCATCCACTGCTTGCACGGAGACGGTCCACTGTTCACCCGCATCAAAATTATACAGGGTTTGCGAATACGTGTTTCCTCCCGTGGGAAAAGGATACGTGCCATTGTAGTCCAAGACAGTCGCTGCGTCAAATGCGGACTGACTATCAATAGTGCTCTGCGCAATCCGCATGTTGATGTCATAAATTCTTCCCGAATTGCCATCGTCGCCCGGGAAAGTAAAACTCATAATCATGGACTCTGGTTCAGGGCCGGGAATGAGTTGCAAATCAGAAACCATTGCGGGGGGAGTGGTGTCGGCTGCACAACCCGTTCCAAACGTTGAACTCGTGTATGTGGTTCCGTCCGAAAAAGTAACCACCGCGATAAACGTCTCATTGTCATCGGATACATTATCACTAAATGAAAGCGCGTTGTCCGTGTAACTCGTTAATGAAGGAATGTTCACGTCCGAAATATCAACGGTATTTCCATCCGTCGCCGATCCTAAGAAACGAGTCACACCGTTCGCGGAAAAACTATTCCACTGTGATTGTTCATTATCACACTGCGTCCACTGATGCACCTTCAATTGAGTCATGCTAATCGTTTTTCTCCCCACGTTAGCAATGGTAAAATCATAGATGCTTTGCACACTATGAATGGCCGGAGTCCAATCCCAGCGGAAAACACTTTCCATTCCTTTCACTGAAATAGTTACCGGAACAATCGTAGAATTGGCCCCCGTGTAATCAGAAATACTCAGCGATGCAGTATAATCATCTATCGTGTCGGTGGGCACACTCACGTTAAAATCAATCGATTGACACGACTGCGCGGAAAGCGTGTCAATAAGTGAAAAACTCGTAATCCACGTGCCGGGAGCCCCTGATGAAGGAGTAATAGTCACTGATTTCAAATCCGACAAGCCCGTGTTGCATAATTGAAACGTCGTGGAATTCGTGTCAATGCCAAACGTACTCAATGCCAAACTCGAAGGAAATGTCACGAGTTGTGAGTCATTTCCCACTGAAACATTGGCTTGAATAGGAACAACAATCGTTTCCGTGCGCGAAGGAAAAACAGCTCGAAATGAAACATATCCTGAATACGCGCCCACGGCACTCGTGCTCGTGGTGAACGTCACATTGAAATCGTGCGTGTCATTCGCATACACGCGGGATGCCGCACTCACGCTCGTGTTTACATCCCCGTTCGTCCACGTGAGGGTGGGATACACGACGGCATCTTCCGAAGCAATATTAGAAATGGTGATTGTTACTTCTTGCACGGAATTACGATCTAACGAGACAAGCGCATACGCAGGGTTGGCAGCAATGCTCGCACTGCCCATGAGAACATATCCATCCATGGCGCGCAAGCGAATGTTTTGCGTACCTGAATTGGTGGGCAATGCTCCTGAAAAAGGTTGATTAGCCGTGCCACTAACTTGAGTCCCGTACACATTCACTATAATCGAACGATTCGTGATGCGCGTGCCACTCGAACTCACTCCTTCTGGCCACGTGATTTCAATAAAACGCGACGCGCCACTGCCTTGCGTGTACAACTCATTCGCTGCTGTCACGAGCTTTTGCACGGTTAACTCGGCCGTTTTGACGGCCTGTTGCTTTTGCAACGCAACTACTTGGTCGGACGTGAACCCCACGAGCACAGACAAAATAACCAGCGCCACGGCCACGATAACCAGTAGTTCCACGGTCGATTGTCCTTTATCCATGGCCGATTGACCAAATCCGGGCTTTTAACCATTGCCTTGCCCCCCCGCGCGGGACAGGCTTTATAAAACGCTTGAAACAGAAAATACTCAGATAAGACTAATTGAACACGAGGAGTGGGTTCCAGACCATCCGGTTTTGATGAACCTTTTCCAAAAGGTTCTGCAGCGATGGCGGAG
>CAZKAN010000023.1:0-8709 GCA_964550925.1 uncultured archaeon
CCCTGATTCGGGAACGAGATTTCCGACTTGTTGAGATGCCGTGAAAATAGTGCAATCCCTGAAGTCGCAATAATTTCCTAAATAATCCGCGGACAAGTATTGGTCGAAGCGCACCGCGATGCCTTCTTCTAAATCCTTGCGTGCCCACGGAGAAATGAGTTCATGCGACGCGTTCGCGTCCACATCATCTGCGTACAAAAACAAATCACTCGTTGTGAGTTTAGTTCCTGCGTCGCCGGTCCAAACTAGTCTTCCCCCCGCGTCTGCATACTCCATGAATGCGCGGAGTTTGTCCGTGCTCATTTGTCGTGCACGCGTCACAATGACTAAATCAAATTGTTTTAGGTTTCCCGCGGAAACATAGTCTATTTCTTGCTGGGAAATGTTCGTGGCCGCGGTAAAGCGGGGGTCCCTCAATAGTTTAGCTAACTCAGACGGGTTTCCCAACCCTTCGTTTCCAAACACGATGAGTGTTTTGGGGGGTCCTTTCACTCCGTAGTACACGGCACACCATCCCGGAATGTCTCGGCAGGAAATAACCCCCGACCATGTTACAAGTCCTAAAATCAACAAAACCATTCCAAGCGCCAACGCCACGTGATAGGCGTCCTTCAAAACAGGTCTCATTTCGGCCATGAAACGATGACAAAGGTTGAGGTTTAAAAGAATGCCCACGCATGAGTGGTGTATGGTTAAGTTTACTCAATCCGCCCCGCAAGCTCAGGGTCCTAGTTCAGGAATTGGAGTGCAGCGATTTTTCGACACCGATGAAGGTGGCCCCAAACTCACACCCCAAATGGTGTTTGGTTTTGCGATTGCTGTGGTCATTCTTTTTGTTGCGATTCGATTCCTCGGCTTCGCGTAAGTTGATTCATTTTTTTTGTTTTTTAGTTTATTTTGAGTGAATGCTCAATCCAATTTCCACACTTTCATCACGAATCGTTTCCGTGCTAAGTTGAGCGTGTTTCACGGAGAAGTTTTTCACGAGCACTAATTTTTGTGCCCGCACTTTCGTGGATAATTCTTCCAAGAAAGGCTGTATGCGTGTGGATAGTTTTTCACTCACGCGCAATTCCACGAAAACGTGTTGTTCGGGGTTGAGCGCCGCTTTCTTGCGTAAATCTTGTATTTTGCGTGTGATTTCGCGCGCGAATCCTTCGCCTTCTAACAATGGAGTGAGTGTCGTGTCCAATGAGACAATCGTTTCCGGGTCTTCGGGCAATGGTTGCGAGAGTGCGAATACTTTTCCATTCACGTGAACATGTTTAACATTCACTTGCGTCTGAATCATTCCTTCGAGTTTTTCGATGGCGTGTTTTAATTCCGCGTTGGGCGTGTGCACGTTAATAGTTGAGAGTGGCCAGCGCACGTTTATTTTTTCTTTTTCACGCAGGGCTAATGCTGTAGTAATGATGTTTTGCGTGTAACTCATGGCGTTTTCTAACTCTTCATTTCTTGGTTGAACGTCCGGCCACTGCGTAGTGTGCACGGACAATCCTTCCCCGTTCAATGTTTCATACATGATTTCACTCACGTAGGGAGTGAGTGGCGCGAGGAGTTTGGAGAGCGTGTGAAACGTGGTGTAGAAAACGTATGCCACGGCATCATCTCCTTGTTTCGCTCGTTCGCGTACGAGTTTAATGTACGTGCGTGAAAAATCCTCGTTGACAAACGTGAACAATGCTTGCGTGCATTCATGCAACGCATATGACTCATAACCTCTTGTTGTGCGTTCGCGGCAAGTTTCCAAGCGTGAGAGCACCCATTCGTCTTCGGTCTCTAATTTGACGGTTTTGGCGTGGAGGGTCTTTCCTTTTTCTAAATAGGGTTGGGCAAACAATAAACTGTTCCACAGCACGTTGAGAAACGGTCGTACACTCTCAATCATAGAGTTAATACCAATGCGTTTTTCACTCCCGGGGTGGGTGAGGCACATTTGTAATCGTGTCGCGTCCACGCCGTGCGTGTCAAACACCGTGTTGGGGACGATGATGTTTCCTTTGGATTTGGACATTTTTTCTCCTTTTTCATCCACGAGGAGTCCGCCGCAAATCACGCTTTTGTAGGGAGATTTTCCAAACAAGAGTGCGTTGATCACGAGAAGCGTGTAGAACCATCCGCGCGTTTGATCCTGTGCTTCTGCGATAAAATCATACGGGAAATATTTTTCGAATAACTCTTTGTTTTCAAACGGATAATGCAATTGGGCAAACGGCGCACTCCCGGAATCATACCAGCAATCTATCACGTCGGGTTCGCGTTTCATGTCACTCTTACATTTGGCGCACGTCAATAGGATTTTGTCCATCGTGGGTTTGTGCAAATCAAATGTTCCGCTGGGCGTGTTTTTTCCACGTGCGCGTATTTCGTCTACGCTTCCTAATGCTTCCAGCTTTCCACACGCAGAGTTGGTGCAGCGCCAAATGTTGAGGGGTGTTCCCCAATACCGTTTGCGTGACAATCCCCAATCTTTCGCGTTGGCAATCCATTCGCCGAATCGTCCTTCTTTGACGTGTTCGGGAGTCCACGCAATTTTTTCATTGAGTTTTTTCAACAATTCTCTATGTTGCGACACGTTGATGAACCATGATTTCATGGCGTAATACATGAGTGGAGTATTGCATCTCCAGCAGTGCGGGTATTCGTGCTCGTACTTGTCGAGTTTGTAAATAAGTTTTTTTTCTTCCAAATAGTTGATTAATTCTTTCTCCGCGAGTTTGTGATTTTTTCCCGCGTATTCGTTCATTTCCGTTTTGAATAATCCGTCTTCTCCCACGTGTTGGACGAATGCTAAATTGTTTTCTTTTCCCGCGTTGTAATCGTCTTCTCCAAATCCGGGGGCGATGTGCACGATTCCGGTTCCATCTTCCACCGTTACAAAATTTCCATTAATGACAATGAATGATTTTCCATTCAGTTTGCTGGCATTATTGGAATACGTGTCAAATGGGGGAGTGTATTCTTCTCCCACTAATTTGCTTCCGGGAATGACTTGCTTGACTTTTGTTCCTTCGGGGAAGTGTTTGTTCACGAGCACGTGTGCCAACACGTATTCCATTCCTTCACTCTCAACTACTGCATAATCGACATCTTTGTTTATGGCGAGCGCAATATTTCCGGGGAGTGTCCATGGTGTCGTGGTCCATGCCAAGAATGCTCGTTTGGGATTTTTTTTGGAAATGAATTTTACTACAGCAGTCGTGTCTTTCACGGTCTTGTATCCTAATGCGACTTCGTGCGAGGAAAGAGATGTTTGGCAGCGTGGACAAAAGGGAGTGGTTTTGTGTCCCTCATATAAATATCCGCGCTTGAAAAATTCCGACAAGGACCACCACACACTCTCAATGTAATCATTTGACATGGTCACATAGGGTTGCTTCAAGTCCACCCAGTAGGCTAATCGTTCCGTGTTTGCGTCCCATTCTTGGATGAATGTGTTCACGTCCTTTCGGCATTCTTCGACAAATTTGTCCGTGCCATAGGCTTCAATTTCTCGCTTGTTTTTGAGTCCGAGTTTTTTTTCCACTTGAACTTCAACTGGCAACCCATGCGTATCCCACCCTGCTTTTCGTGGGACTGTTTTTCCTTGCATGAATTGGAAACGATTCACCACATCCTTGAACACGCGCATTTCCACGTGGTGCAACGCCGGCGGAGCGTTGGCAGTAGGCGGTCCTTCTAAAAAAGAGAAAATGGGTTTTTGGGGATTGTATTCGGTTGTTTTTTCAACGACTTTATTTTTCTTCCATTTCTCCAGCGCACGCTGTTCCAATTGTTTGAAATCATACACGCGGGGAAGGGGCTGCATAGGGAGAATAGGGCGGTGGATGGTTTTTAAGGGTTGGACTGTCATCTTGTTGCTATGTCGGATAATGTGATTATTTCCCGCACTGAGCGATACGAACAATTGGTTTCCACTCTTCGAGAAGGGGGGCCTTCGAATCTGCATGTGGTGGCGGATTTTGATAAAACTCTCACGAAAGGCGTGTGGAAAGGAGAGAAGCGTTTTTCACTCATTGAACTCATTCGAAAATACCATTATTTGCCGCTAGGATATGTGACGGAAGCGTATGGTCTCGCGGACACATATCGTCCGTGGGAGAATGATTTGTCACTCTCATTAGAAGAGCGAAAAAAACGCATGGTGGAGTGGTGGTCCACGCATGTTCACGTCATGGGAAAATATGGTTTGTCTAGAAAAATCGTTGAAAAAATAATTGCGGAACAAGAGTTGGGCCCCCGCGAAGGATTGAGTACATTCTTGGACACTCTTTCCGCGAAACAAGTTCCCTTGCTTATTTTGTCCGCTGCCGTCACGGATTTAATTGAAGGTTTTTTGCGCAAAGAAAAAATGATGCATGATAATATGCATGTGATTTCCAACGCATTCGCGTATGATGCAGCGGGAATCGTTACAGGTTATCAATCCATGATTATTCATAGTTTGAATAAGAGCGAAGTCGCCGTGCGTGATTCTCCTTATTTTCCATTAGTCAAAAATCGTCCCAACGTTATTTTGTTGGGAGATGGTTTGGGTGATGTGGAAATGGCCGATGGTCTTAATCATGCGTGCGTGCTCAAGGTTGGTTTCTTGAATGATAATGTGGAGAAAAATTTGGATGCATACACGCAAGCGTATGATGTAGTAATTTTGAACGATGGAAAAATGGATTTTGTAAACGAATTGTTGAAGGAAATTCTTTGATGAAAAGAGTGGTGTCGCGCATCGACCCCCACTACAACCCTTTTGCTTTGCAAAGGCATTGATGGAAAATTGGGCTATCGCAGATAGCCCTACACCGACCCGCCAGATGGATGGCGCGGAAGTGGACCCGGGTGGGATTGAACCACCGACCTTCGCTGTATAAGAACGCTGCTCTACCACTGAGCTACGGGTCCGTTCTCCTTGTTGATGTAATTCACGTGGGAAGGGATTTTATAGCCCGCCTTTCTGTGTGGGGGAGTAGGTTGTTCGGAATGGATTCTCGTCGAAAGGTTGTTCCGCGCCGGCGTTCATTGTTGGGTAAGCGCTTGTATGCGATTACTGACCCTGACGTTGCTGCGCGCAATATTGAGTCGGGTCGCAAGCGCTTGGCGGCGATGGCGGTACTGTATGCTCGTGAGCATCACGTTTCATTGGAGGCCGCGGTGCGTGAATTGGGTGCCCGGGATGCTGCTGCTTCTGCGATTGTGAAATTAGGTCGCAAAATGAGATCGAAGTGGTCGTAGTTGTGCTTTTTTTTCACGCATTAATTCGAGGAGAGTGAGAGTGGTATTTATTACGCGGGAGTGTTTTGGGTTAGTATGATTAAGTATCAACCCCCCCTGCGTGGAAAAAATTTTCGTATTGAGGGTGGGAAAATGGTTCCTGTTCCCAAATCCAAAAAAATGACTCCGATTCAACGTGCGACGCGTGCGGAAATGGTTCGTTCGGCGAAGAAGCGTTGGGAAATTTTTTTGCGGGTCGCGCGCGAGTACACGAGTAAGCATCGTCACGTGAATGTGGCCGAGTTAATCGGTTATTTTCATTACAAAAAGATTCCGTTGCCGGAAGAAACGGCTAAAAAATTGTTAGCTGAAATCGCGCGAGAAAAAAAGAAATGAAAAATGAAAGGCCTACAGCGGGGTTGCCGTAGCAACTCCCGTCATGTAGTCCCTCGGCGCCACCGCTCGAAAGCGGTGCGTCTACATGTCCATTCCGGCCATGTCCGGCATTCCGCCTTTGGGCATTTTGCTTCCGGATGTGGCGGCGATGATATCGTCAATGCGTAAGAGCATTTGAGCGACTTCTGACGCGGACGATAATGCTTGCGTTTTGATGCGCAAGGGTTCGACCACGTTCAATTTTCGCATATCATCTATTTTGGAGTCGTGCACGTTCACTCCTAAGTATTTTCCTTCTTTTCCTTTGTGACGCGCACGGAGACCAACTAATGTGTCGATGGGGTCCATTCCGGCTGTTTCGGCTAGCGTTTTGGGAATGATTTCCAATGCTTCCGCAAATGCGTTGATGGCTAATTGTTCACGTCCCCCCACGTTCTTGGCATACTCTTGGAGTTGCATGGCGATTTCTATTTCGGTGCTTCCTCCACCCGTGACGGTTTTTCCGTCTTTGATGGATGAGGTGACTGCGCCTAATGCGTCGTTGAGTGCTCTTTCAGCTTCGTCAATCACGTGTTGGGTTCCTCCGCGGACCAAAATGGTAACCGCTTTGGGATTTTTGCATCCTTCGATGAAGACCATGTTGTCTCCGGCGATTTTTTTCTCGGAAACACTTTTGGCGTGACCCAAGTCTTCTTTCGTGATATCCTGAATGCGGGAAATGATTTTTCCACCCGTGCTTTTGGCGAGTTTTTGCAAATCGCTTTGCTTGACTCGGCGTACCGCAAGAACGCCTGCTTTGGCGAGGAAGTGTTGTGCGAGGTCGTCGATTCCTTTTTGGCAGACCACCACGGTTGCTCCGCTCTTCTGGATGTTTTCAACCATTTTTTTGAGCATTCCTTCTTCTTGGTCTAAGAATGCTTGCAATTGATCCGGTGACGTGATTTCAATTTTGGCGTCTGTTTCTGTTTCTTTGATTTCTAACGCCGCATCAATGAGTGCAATCTTGGCGTTTTCCACGTGTCGGGGCATTCCGGAGTGGACAATTTCTTTGTCCAACACGATTCCTTTGATTAATTCCGATTCGTGCAATGATGCGCCTGTTTTCTTTTCAATTTTGACGTGGTCTAAGTCGATTTGGTATTTTCCGTCTTCTTTTTCGGCAACGGTTTGCACGGCTTCAACGACTAAGTCGGATAATCGTGCCTCGGCTTCGGCTGATTTTCCCGTCATGGATGTCATGGCGATTTTGCGCAATGTTTTCGTATCATCGAATGATAAGTTGTCAGCGATTTCGGCTGCAATCTCTCTGGCTTTCTTTTCAGCCATGCGGTACCCATTAATGATAATGGATGGATGAATTTCATCGTCGAGTAATGACTCGGCTTTCTGTAACAAACCGCCTGCGAGGATGACTGCACTGGTCGTGCCATCGCCTACTTCGCGGTCTTGGGTCTTGGCTACTTCCACCATCATCTTTCCTGCAGGGTGGTCGATTTGCATTTCTCCTAAGATAGTGGCACCGTCGTTTGAAATGGTAACGTCTCCCATATCATCCACGAGCATTTTGTCCATTCCTTTGGGTCCTAATGTGGACTTCACGGCATTCGCCACGGCTTTGGCAATCAAAATATTGATGCGTTGGGCGTCGCGTCCTAATACGCGTCGGCTTCCTTCCGGTAAAAACATCATTTGCTGGTTGGCTTTATTGTCGGTCATGTGTATATTCCTCCAAAACTAGAATTTTTTCACGTTAAACGTCGATTTTTTGGTTGTTTTTGCCTTGTTTGGTGGCTTTTTAGCCGCTCAATGAGGCAAATCTTACTATTTAGATGGATGTAACTGTTTAAAAATGAGCATTTTTCGATGGATATGGCTGTTGAAACATAACGCGGGTTGTTCGGGTAACACGTCTGAAGGGATGGTCATTTATGGTCGTGTTGAACGTGTGAGTGTATGGATTTTCGCCCCGAGCTTAGTTTGCGTCAAACCGAGTGGTTGCGCTCCCACGGCTACACGCTCGTTTCCTTCATTGCCCGCGGAATGAATGCAGGGGTGTGGTTGGTTTCTAAGAAAGGAAATAATTACGCGGCAAAAATGAGCCATCGCAAATCCACGCGCGTTCGAATGACGGAGAAAGAAGTGTTGCATTTGCACATGGCCAACGCGTTGGGCGTGGGTCCCCGCATGGTTGAGAGTGATGCGTCCGAAAATATTTTGGTCATGGAATACATTCGTGGAAAAACACTCGCAACCTGGTTGAATGAGAATAATTCCAAAAAATTGTTGAAAATAGTGTTGAAAAAAGTTTTTGCGCAAGCACGTAAACTCGATGAGGGAAAATTAGACCACGGCCAATTAGGCGGGAAGTTGCACAACATTCTCGTGGATGCGAAAAATAATCCTCATTTGATTGATTTTGAGAAAGCCTCGTATGTGCGCAAGCCGAGAAATGTGAACGCGTTAAAACATACGTTGTTGAGCGGTCACACGGGTTTCTCTATTCGTATTCGTGAGATGCTTTCTCCAGCCGAGTTGAACGTTTTTGAATAATTCATTTTTTTTGCGTGCGCGGGTTTATATTGTCTCATTTTTTTTGTGTGTGATGAAGGGGAAATTTGGTTACGCGTCGGAGAAATTATTTTTGAAGGACTGGATGTTTTACGTTACTGTTCAGGCGCTCATTTTGGTGAAAGTTCTTGTTTTCTCTTTTTGGTTGGGCCGCGGTAATGCTGCGTTGGGACAACCTTTTGTTCTGAGTCTTCCGTTGATTGGGGTTCCTGTTTTTAGTTCTCCAATTATTGTGTGGGAATTTTTCTTTCATCAATTGATGCATGTTTTCATTTTGTTTTGGACGCTTCTGCTTGCGAAACACGTGGTGAAAGTGAATTGGTTAGAGTTGGGAAAACTTTTTGTTGTTGCGGTGATAATGCATAATGTAGGGTATTGGTTCACATTTTCGCATCCATCTTGGTTGTATTCGCTGAAGGATTTTGCGACTGATTTTATAGCATTGTTTTTGTTTTTTGCATTGTTTAGATTGGGATTCAAACTCGTTCCTCAATCCAAGAAGTGGGCGATTCCATTGTTTGATGAAATAAAAAAATT
>CAZKAN010000024.1:0-8649 GCA_964550925.1 uncultured archaeon
GACAACGAGTCACGGGGTTTACCTTGAAAGACGAAAACTTTGTAGGAATTACTTCGCCCAGCAGCACGTATTCAGCGTACGGAGGATTTTCAGATGCCAAACCACCCGCCGCCAATAACGTCCCAGTCAGTGAAATAAACAACGTGGGGTATACTAACATTGCAAACGACGATACCAGTTATGTGACGCGCGAAACAAGCATTGATGGAAACGCACCCATCCTGCGAACAATGTTCGCGCTTGGTGTTGACCGGCTGCGCGTCAAAGATTTAAACTTTTTTTTTAAGGGACAATCGTCCTATGTAACATCACCAGCGATTTGTACAGCCGGGGCAACGGGAACAGGAAGAGATATGAATGTGTATATATGGAACTTCAATTCAGGGGCGTACGATTATTTTGTGGGAAGCGATTTAGCCGGGATAACTGTTGGGCCCGGTGACCAAAATGTGTATGGATTATTTTCGCGAGACGTGAGGAATGGAAATATTCTCAACTACATCTCGAGTGACGGAAATGTGATTATTATCACGATGGGACACACCCAATCCGGGGGAGACAAAAGCTGCTTTACCGCCGACCAAGTAAAACTGTTTGTGACGTATGTGCCGGAGACCAGCAGTTATTGCCAATCATCCACGCTCGCGCCACTCACGATAACGAATGCGGGAAATGTGGATATTAATGTGGATGCCAACTTTAGCAGCGCATTTGTGGCAACAGACTATAATGCCGTGTTGAAAGTATGGCAAGGAAGCGCGGGGTGCGGGAGCGATGGAAATGGATTGGGAGGGTGGCAGCAGGACTGCACCTATTACTCGCCCGCGGATGTGAATACGGCCCCCACGACAACGAGTTGTAGACAGTATTTCAAAGCACAGGCCGCACAATACGGAAGAGTGGTTACACAACTCACGGCAGAATCGACGCAACAATTATGCTTCTCTGGAGACTTCAACGGGTTTGTTCCGGCGGGAGACCACAACAACACGTTCAATAATTGTTCACAAGGGGGGTGCTCCATTGATGTCACGGACAGTTTGCTGGGGTGGTGGAAGTTCAACGAGGGGAGCGGGGCGACGTTGCAGGACAGCACAATATACAATAATGATGGAACACTCAGCAACACCCCCACATGGATGAGCGGGGCGTCCTGCGCAGGGGGAGGGTGCTTAGACTTTAATGCATTACAAAGTGAATATGTGGGATTTCCCATTGGAATCGACTTTAATTTTGGAAATGCCGACAAAACCACCATTACATTTTGGATGAAATCCGACTTGCCGGGATCACCCCCGCAATTTGTAATGGGAATGGGGCCAGCAGGGGATGTTCGGCCGTTTAACGTGGGAATACCAACAAACGCGAATAAGTTAGAATTTGGACTACAACCCGAAAGCGGGTATTGGAGCGGGGGATTTTGGGGTGATGATGCAAACCTAAATGGAGACGGGTGGCACCATTACGCGCTGGCATACAACACGGATGATTTTGATGCCAACTTGTACGTGGACGGGGTTAAGACATCCGCTTTTGGACAGGGAGCGGTTTCCGGAATCTTACAAACCAGCGGCACTGCCGCATTGTTCTTTGGGACGTGGGATGATGGAACCGGAAATCCGGATAACAAGTACTTTGATGGACGTTTAGATGATGTCCGGTTTTACAGCCGAACGCTAACTCCTAACGAGATTCGGGCAGTAATGTCCCATCCCCAGTGAGGAAAAAAATGAAACAAACGGCATGGATGATCATTGGAATAAGTTTACTGCTGAGCGGTTGCGTCAGCGAAGGAAAACCACTTACACAAGTGGAACAATCCGACCACGCGTTTACCGGATTAATTGAACAACATGCAACGGCAAATAGAATAACGGTTAATGAAAGCAAAGCAATATGGGAGCAATATGGAATCATTAACGAAAAAGATATTTTGAAGAATTTGCCAAGCAAAACTAACACGTTTGAGAAGGAAAAAGAATGGGTGAACGGGGGAGAAGGCGTGTTGTTGGGAATCATTGATGAAAACAATTACCAACAACCAGACTTTTACCCAACATTCGAAACAAGTGGAAAAAAAACGTGGATTAACGCGATGGGAGAAAAATCTTACGTGCTGGGCGTCATGAGCACCCCTGCCGACCAAGAAGCCGTGCTTACCAACGAAATTAGGGAATTTGAGACATACTTATTTGTGGGTGCGGGGTGGGGGACAACCACCCACCAAGGAGTCAAATTACGAGCAGCAGTGGAACCAAACGAGAGCGGAATAACCATTGCGATTACGCCGAACGAGTTTTTAGTGGGACCAACATTCCCCATAATTGACGAAAATTGGATCGAACGAGTACACATCGAAGGAAGTGTTTCCCCGGAAGCAAAAGAGGGAAAATACACGATTACCATTCTCTTGGACAACCCCACTGA
The DNA here is from genome assembly GCA_964550925.1 of uncultured archaeon. Lineage (GTDB taxonomy): Archaea > Iainarchaeota > Iainarchaeia > Iainarchaeales > VGJJ01 > VGJJ01. The sequence continues at coordinate 2,428 of CAZKAN010000024.1, forward strand.
ACAAAATGAAAATGAGTGGGTGACAACGCACACAGAATACGCGCGGGCCAACACATCGTTTGTGGATCCCCGCGGATTAGCCACCCTCACGTTAACGATTCCAGAGAAAAGCAAAGAGAATTAAAGAGAAGCGACGAAGAAATTCCAATGGAAATACGAGTAGTAAGACTAAGCGAACGCGCATACAGAGATTTGAGAATCACCACCCACTGCTGTCTGGTTACACGAGCATTTGGAGGAAAAGAAATATTTTTGGACGAAGAATGCGACCCCCACATCGGAAAAACAGTGGAGTCCATTAACAAAGAATTTGGGGGAGACTTTCGAGTAACGTATGAAAAAAACGTGCTTCGAAAAATTAACCAATTGCAAAAAGAGGGAAATGTGATTGTGCACTTAACCATGTATGGGGAAAAACCCACGGATGCGCTTGTTCAAAAAATACGTCGGGAAAAAAAAGTGACTATTGTTATAGGATCGGAAAAAGTTCCAGGAGAAGTATACCAAACCGCAGACTACAACATAAGCATCACGCGGCAGCCCCACAGCGAAGTCGCTGCACTCGCGGTCATGATGCACCGACTGAATGAAGGAAAGGAAGAAGAGTTGGTTTTTACCCACGCACGAAAGAAGGTTATTCCTGAAAAGAAGGGAAAACGAGTGGAAAAAGTGCGTAATGACGAGTCATGAAGCGCGTGAATGGTTTAAATGAGTAATGACCCGTAATGATGACATGGCCACACAACCCAGCATTCTCGATTTCAAAGTCACGAAGGAATTCCTCCAAAATGTAGGGGGAGAAGACGCTAGTGAGGTTGTTCGAATTTGCCTGGTAAATAATGGAAAATGTTTGGACCAAGATATTGAAGAAGAAATGAAAACCAAAAAAATTACCGAAATACGAAGCATTCTCAACCGGCTACACTATCGCGGAATTGCGTGTTACAACAAAACCAAAAATAAGAATTCAGGATGGTACACGTACACGTGGGAGATTAAACAACGAAGAATTGTGGAATTAATTTTGGAACAACAAGCCGAGATGCTCCAAAAATTAGAACAAAAAGCACGATTTGATGGAAGCCACGAAATATTCATTTGCAAAAAAGCATGTGCCGATACTGCGTTTGAAATTGCGGCTCAATATGAATTTCGCTGCCCGGAATGCGGAGAAATGATGAATCCGGTTGATGGAAAGAAGCGACAGAAGGAAATTCAAAATCAAATAAAAGAAATAAGTGAGGAGTTAAGTCAATTACAAAAGATAGTATAACGCATAAACTTGGACAAGCGCCGGCTATTATAAGGTGTTTGCCCAAAAGAGTAAAATAGAATTAAACAGCAAATAAAGGCCAAATGATTAGTCATTAAATAACGTGAAATAGCGGGGCGGGGCAGCCTGGAGTGCCCGTCGGGCTCATAACCCGAAGATCGAAGGTTCAAATCCTTCCCCCGCTACTCATTATTTTACTCTTTTTTTAGGATGAATAAAAGCCAGGAAAAACGCCTCTTTTTTGTGCCTCAGTATTCAACTTTTCGAGCTTTTCATTGATTTTTTGGAAATTTCGAGTCTCAGTAAACGCTTTTTTCATCCCAACACCTCGTTTTTTAACAAATTTATTGAATTGGCGAATTGTTTTAATTTTTAGTTGCTCTCACTCGCTGTTTTTGACCCAACAAATGACAAATTATTAACATTTTATGTAATTACTGTATTGGTTTATTGTAAATACTTTGATTTTGGTAATTACTAGTAATTACCATAAGGTTTTTAAGTAATTACTATCATTACTATCATTACTATGATAAAACTCCTCTTACGAACGGTGTTTAGAAGCCTAAGAAGCATCCAAGACTGGGCAGATGAGGGCACTGGAAATGAGAGGACATATCAAAATAATCAGTTTAACAATAATTCTCAAAATAACAAAAACGTTAATCAAATCACTAAACTGAGTGTGCCACAATACAAGGTCATTAATGTGTGGAACTATTTGACATTCAAAGAGGGTAGTCAGGCGCACCACATCACCAAAGTGTTAGACTTTGAAGAGTGGATTCCCATGGAAGAAATACTTCGTCGCGTGAATGAGTTATTTGGTATTCAGTATCAAAATGAGCGCAGCCTTTACCCATATTTGAAGACGCTGGTGGATGCCGGGTTGTTAGAAGCCAGCATGCAGGGCGGAAAAATGAGATGGCGTAAGAAGAACTTAATGCAGACGATTAATTTGATGGAAGAAATAGAGAATGAAGCGGTTGTGCACTCACAACCCCTTCAATGACTTAACTTTTTCATTAAAATCAGTTAATTTTTGAGATTTAGGGTGGTGAAGTTTAAACCACTCGCTTGAAACAATAGAATTCACTTCATTCAAAATCTTGGTTTTACGTGTTTCCTCGGGCTTTTCACCGAGTTTATGCTTGTCCAAGATTGTGCTCAACTCATCATGGATCTTTGTGGGAAAGCGTTCCGTATTCTCAATATACGTGCGATCTACCCAATCCTCGAGAGCAGAAACGAGCTTAGTATCATCAATTTCTTTCTCATCCATATAGTAAACGGCCTTCCAATCCCCTTTTGATCGCCAATTATGGGAAGGATTTTGACCCGTGGCAAAAAATTGCTTAATTTTAGGAAAAGCAGATGGATGAATTATTACTGCATTCTTCCCCGGGCGCACGTAGGGGGTGTCTGAAAGAACCCCTTTTCGATGATAATGGTAGACTTTTCCATTCGATTTAGTGACATTTTGAGTATATCCGTAAATGGCACGAAAAAGTTTCTGATAAGTGTATGTGGAATGTTTAATGTTTTCAGGTAGAATAAACTTGTACTGTATGTAGTATGCGTTGGCCATGAAGACACCCCCCTTAGTTCCGGTATTATTGGTTGTAAATGGTAGTAAATTGAAATTTGTTTATGTTGCTTTAGAGGACATAAATACTATTTATTTGTTTGGATTGACGGTCGCCAAAAAAAATATTGGCCTCTTATCGGCGTCGAGTATACGGCTGATAAGAGGGGCGGCGCAAAGCGGTTGTAGGCTGTTCTTCAGGCTCTTCAACAGGCGTTGGGCGAGCGCGTGTTCCAACTAATAAAATGTCTTTGGCTGAAAGCACATTCTGATAGGGGATGCTTTTCTCTGAAATGATCTTGCGAGCTTCTTGCTTTGTGCGAACTTTCAATGGTTCAGTGGTCATGGTTTCAATTTTTCCCTTTTCTAAGTTGATAACCAAGTCAAAAATCTTGCCTTTGTACTCGGCGTTGTCTGTATAAATGTCCATTCCAAATAGTTTTGATAGGCGTACCGTCATATTATGTTCCCCCTTGAATTTCGATGAAATCAAGTGCATCATAGAACCCGAATTTTGTATATAAATCTTGTGCAAAATTTTGCACAAATTATGATTTATTGACTCAAGTTTGCTTTTTTTCAGAGGAAGTTGAATATTAGTGGAAGTAAGGGGGGTCGGGTGTTGTTAATTATTTTTTGGATGTTATTCAACCAAAGTGCTGCTTATGTATTTTCTTAATACATAATTCTCTTTCTGTTATTTATCTTTCCCCAAACTATTTTCCAAATTTAGTCACATGTTATCCAGCGGACTTTGTACTTTTTTCAACTCTTCTTTACTCACATGCGTGTAGATTGATGTTGTGCTCAAATTAGCATGCCCTAACAACACTTGTATTTTTCGAATATTTTCTCCACTTTCCAACAAGTGAGTGGCAAAACTGTGTCTCAGCACGTGAGGGGTTACTCGTTTCGTAATTTTAGCTTCTTTGGCCGCGTGGCGAATAATTCGTTCCACCGTGTCTGTTGACAATGGGGTGCCATTTTTTTTGCTGAAAACAAATTCACTCACTACTCGTTTTCTTCCCAAATATTTTTTTATAAATGTAATCCATTTTTGTGAAAGCACAACTACTCTATCTTTGTTTCCTTTTCCACTCTTCACTGTCGCCGTGGCGTTTTCCATATCCATATCATTTACCCGCATTTTTACGGCTTCACTTACGCGCACTCCGGTTGAGTAAATGAATTGTAACAACAATCTGTTGCGTCCTGCCTTCGTATTTTTGAAAATTTCCTTCAACTCATTTATCGTTAATACTGAAGGTAATTTCTTTGCTTTTTTGGGAATTTTAATATCATCAATTATTTTTTTCCCAATGTGTTGTTGGAAAAAAAATTTCAACGCCGAATGCATGAGTGACAATGTTGCATTGGAAACATTTTTTTCACGCGCTCGCGCCAAAAAACCAACAATATCTTGTTTGTCCATCTCATTAGGTAGTTTGGGTGTTTCTTCCAGCAATTTTTGCACATAAATCAAATACATTTTGATGGTGCGCGAAGAATAACCCGTGACTAATAATTCTTGTTTGAATTGAGTCAAAATTTTTTGATGCTCTGCACGAAGTGGACTACTATTCTCTATTGAATTTTTTTCAAGAAACTTTTCATCCGTTGTTTCTGCGTTAAAATGAGGCAATGATGCTTTTGCAGTATCCGCTGGGAGAATTAGTTGATTTTTTTCCGAGTTAATCGGCAGGGAAGGGTCTTTTTCACTATCCATTACTCCCAAAGCGTTTTGCAGGATAAAATACTGCTCTTATTCTTCTTTAGGAGTTTCTTCCTTATTTTCCGTGCCCACTTCGGCTTCCAATTCTTCCAAAACCTTGCTTTTCTTGCCCTTTTTGACTTCTTCAAAGTCTTCGACCAATATTTCGGCCTCGTCGTCGTCTAGCCCCAATAAATGAAGCTTTTCGAGGTGATCATCCTTGCTCAAATGATCAAATTGTTCTTTCCAAATCTTATCTTCGGGTTTGACGATTTTCCCTTCCGGGCGTTTGCGGTTTCTCAATGTTTGCATACGTATACCCCCCTCTTTTGCCTTTTAAAGATTGACGAATGGGCAGGAAACAGGGTTACTCCTCCATTCTTCACTATAGTATAAAGCCGAATTAGTAATGTTTAAATACAACCTTCGACCCATTATGTATTCCCTAGCATTTTTTCCATTCATCGCGAAATGAGCCTCGCGGGTCTGGGCAGTAACACAACCAAGGAAGGGGGTTAACCCATGAGAGTCGAAGTCACCGAGGAATTGCGTCTCAAGTTGTTGGAAGAAGAATTCAAACTCCGTTCCAAACAACCTACGGCCTGGACGAAAACGAAGTTTCGCCCCTACGCAAATTTCCGCCGACCCAAAACTGAACAAGTCGTGCAGTAACGCCTTGTTCAATTAATTTCTTTTTCTCTCATTTTTCTTCTTTCAACTGTTGCATACTTGCTCACTACCCTTAAATATTCAACATTCGTTTTCAACTCATGGAAATTAATCGCATCACTATTGGAATTGCCTTGCTCATTTTAGTTGGTCTCGCATTCGTATACGTTTCTCTGCCTGATGTTTCTCCTACCGCGCTTGTTTCAGGCACCCTTCCCACGTACAACCCGTTCATCGGCAAAGTCACTCATGCGTTGGAAAAAATTTTTGCCAACAACCCACAAGCCGTCATTGAACAATCCGGCCGCGTCGGAATTGTGCTGCCGGGTGGAAACTCAGTACAATTTGCTAATGATGCTGCTTCCACTAGCCAGGATGTCGTCATTATTCTCAACGCGTCCACGAATACACTGACACAATTCAACACGTATCCAACATTTGTTGACAATCAATTCACGTATATTCCCGCCGAACAACTCTCGAGCGAAGGACCCTACGTCAAAGCTCTTTATCCAAATGGATTATACTTAATGCCCATTGATGTGGGGTCATAACATGCGCACGAATGAATGGTATTTTTCTATTCTCATTATTCTAATTACTTATTTTTCATTCGTATTTTTGTCCGCATTTCGTCTTCCTATTTTACTGATTTTTTCATTCATCTTCTCTATTGCAATTGCACGCGACGAAACGCGATTAGGACGTGTGATTATGCAAACGATTGTTCCTATACTCATTAGTATTGTACTCCTCTTCTCGCTCAGTATCATTTATTCTTCCCTTTCCGGAGAACTAGTTCTTCAGTCTTCTCAGATGTCTCGCGTCGCATTGGGTTTTTTGTCCATGCTTTTGTTTGGATTGGTTTTGGGAACCCCTCTTGCGTGGCTGGGGGCGCGTTCGCGCTTGTCTCGCTATTTAGTTCATCCGGAATAATGGCGCGCGGAATTTTTTTCCATTCTACTTCAACGATTTTTTTCTTTT
>CAZKAN010000025.1:0-8467 GCA_964550925.1 uncultured archaeon
AGAAAACGCCCAACAAACACGATTGGGGGTCGTGGAATACTCAAGTAATGCGTTGCAAGAACCCGCCGAATGGTTAGCGGAAACCGTTTTTGGAAAAAGTTCACGCGCAACCAAGAATTCAAACAGCAACCGCATGACGCTCAACATTGGTAACTTATCCCAAAGCATCGTGGAACTAACACTCGATCCCTTAACGAAAGGAGCGGGGGCGAAAAATATTATTACGGTGGTGCGTCAAACGCAAGGAAGCGTGCAGAAAGAATCCATGGTCGAAGCGGGAAAAATCATTACAAGCTTAGGAAAAGGAGTCAAAGGATGTATTACGCGCGATGAACAAACCTGGAGAATCATTTCCGTTCCCGACGTGGGACAGTTCACGTATGAAGGGTGCGCGCTCAACGGGGCATCGGATGGTGGACTCGTTGTCAGGTCAAACCTCACGTGCTGCACACTCTCAACACGTTCGGATATTTCGAGTGATGTTTCCTACACGCTCAACCCTAATGGTAGCGAACCATTGTTGGGAATGAGCCAATTAGACTTGTACACGGTCGGAGTGCCTGTGTCAGGTGAAAACACGTATGCGAAACCCGGACAAAAAATAACGTACGATGCCGCGTATGCGTTAGATTTTGACACGAAAAAACAAGTGTATGGAAAAGACATCTTGTTATGCGGGAGTACAGACCCGCGCATTCAGCAACAAGCTAACAAGCAAACCGTACAAACCATTGCCACACGCACATTGGATGAGACGCGCGCGGGACCGCTAAAACTCGAATTGCGAACGTGTACGCTTGACGCGGACGAGGCATTAGCTAAAGCATACAAAAAAGGAAATGGAATATGGTATGCGACGCTAGATTGGGACTCGGACACGGCACGCAAAACCATTATGCAGACCATCGCTGAGGCCACGCAAACCGAGAAACTTGGAAACGCGTACGTGTCATACTTGGGACAGGGCATCTTAGCGAATGATAGCCCAGTGTATCAAGAACAATTACAGGAAAAGAAACTTTCCGCACTAGGGTCATTTGCCCTCAGCTGCGCACTCGCATGTGGCACTTGCCAGGGAGCTGCCACCGTGTTAACTTTGGGAGCATCCCTCCCCGCGATGGCGTGGGATTGCGTCACCGCGTGCGGTGCGGGAACGCTGGGCGGAGCATACGAGTTATACAAAGATGATGCTGCCGACATCCCTGTCTTAGATCAAACCGTTGCATTTTCGGAAGCAACCTATGGGAATGTCCGCGACTTTGCCACGAGCGCCATTCCAGGCAGTGAAGAAAATGAAGTCGGTGCCGGAGCGATGTTTGCGGGAACGGTTGCTGCGAGCACGCGTGCAGCCGTGAAACCACTCGCGGGAACCGAAAAAGGAATACTGAGCGGGGTGAATAAACTCAACTATGCCGATCCTACTGCTGCTGTTAAGACCGATGATTTGAAATTTATTGCAGCGAATGTTGACTCTGTCAGCAAGAAAGTAGAAACTAATCGTACGGCCATTACGGAATGGTTGAAGAAATTTATTGGAGAAGAAACAGTGGTTAATCGTGATCCGATGACTGGAAAAGTAGTGTCATCGACGAAGAAACTATCTTCGGTAATTCCCGCTGACGGAGAAGGAGAAATTATTATTGGAAAAATGGAAAGTTTTGTAAAAGAAAGAAAAGAATTAGAAGATGGATTTAACAAATTATTATCAACATACAAGGATTCGCCCGGGTTTGATGCCAAATTAAAAGGAGAAATCGAAACGACGCGTGATGCGATTTTGAGGAACGTGGATGAATTAGAAAAGAACTACAAAACGGGTGTTCGATTGATTGAAAATAAGCTGCCCGTTTCACTCAACTCGAAATATTCTACTGATTTACGCGAATCGGTCAAAAAATTATCTGAAGGAGTGCAAAAGAAAATCGAAAAAGTAAAGACTCCCCAAAAATGGTACCAAACTAAAACAGCCAAAACATCCGCCAAATTTGCTCGTTCCTTAGTGTGTGGCGGCGTTGGAAACGTGGCGGGTTTTGCCTCTTACTCGGATGAACTATCACAAGAAGTTGAAAACAAAATAACCTTAGAAGCGGGAAGCGATGCCATTCTCGACCCTCAAACAAGCGAATTAGTATTCGAGAAAGGACAAACCTACCAATTCGTCGTCACCCCCGGCACGGGAACGGGAGTCAGTCAAACGATTCGCGTGGACGTGGTTTCCCCCGCGGCGCAAGTTAACCCTAATTCATGGTTGGATGACTGCTCGGCTAAGTAAATAAGTTGAGTGTGTACTATTACCCATAAAAACAAGGATTGGTTTTCCTATCCATGCGTTCGCACTTTCACTCACGTGAAAAGGGATTCACGTTATTCACGGCATTACTGTCCTTCATTCTCATCCTATTAGCCGGGTTGCTCGTGAACACGATGATTAACGCGGAACGCACGTCTAATGAAGTAGTGTTGGAAGTGGAAGCCCAATCCCGCATGCAAAGCTTGGCTGATTTAACGCGAGCGGACGCGTTGCAAGTCGTGAATTATGGAATACGCAATGCGATTGAAGAATATTCGCAAAACCAGGGAAACGCATACCCGTATTCGTCGCAAACATTTGCAAATGCATCCCCCTCCGCGGCGTGGCAAAATGTGCAAAATGATTTCTCTAACTTTTTCTTTGGATCCGGAAACGGGAGCATTCTCGCAGGAAGAATCGCGTCCAACTTGTATGTGATTGTACAATCTTCTCCGCGCAGCGTGGGGGGATACACCATCTCCACGCAGGGAGGGCAAGAACCTGAAATAAAACAAGCGATTGAAAACGTGCTCACGCAGACGAATTCAACGAGCCAAAACTTTTTGCAGGTAGTGAAATGTGAATATGATACGCCTCCTTCCGAGTGTGTGGGATCATTCTACGTGAACTTGGATTTTTCCTTGTTAAGCGATGTGGATTATGAAAAACTCCCCGCCATTCATGTGTATGACGAGGCCACGAAGCGTGAACTCGTGGAACCGGTTATTCCGCGGGGAAAATTCCGCATTTATGTTCCCTTGCGCTTGTTTAAAGCGTTGAAATACGCGCATGAGATTGCGCAAGGACAACTCGCGAACGGCGGAGGATTGCTTTCGCAAGCGTTTCATGATAACTTAGAAAAATTGGGCGTGGGAATGTGTGATGGCGTGGACGCCAGTGGAGTAAGTATTTGCGGATATCGCACTGCGCCGTTTACCACAGCCACGCTGAGCGTGGGACCGAATCCCCCTGCGTCGCCTATTACGGGTGGAAATTTGTGTCCGAGCGAACAAGCAGCTATTGCCGTGGTTGAAAATAATTATCCCAAAAATGTTCCCCTGACATGTGATGCGGTTGCGCAGAGTTTGGGATTGTGCAACGTGGGACAAGTAGTGGCGAGTTACAATCCAAGCGAAGCTCCCTCGCGAGCGTCCGCACTCGCAACACTTGTGCAGCAATTCATTAACAATCACGTGACCATTTCACTCAACACGATTCCACAAACGCCAGACTTTCAACTCTTAACGAATCAAATAGACATTCAACCCAGTGTGAGTAGTTTTGCGACGAAAGATATTCTGTTTCAAGGAATCAAAAATATTTCCCCCACCGAAGGAAAATGCACCAAACTCGTGAACACGAATGTCGTGTTAAAATTTCAAGAAAACAATTTGAATTACACGGTGGTGGATTCGCGTGCACCCCTGCATTATGATGTGCGCATTGTTGATTCATTTGTACAGAATCAATCCAAAACTACGTGCGTGAGTTATTGCATGAGTCAATCCACCTTAGGACAATTCATTAATCCGGATTTGGATCCGTTGACCGCCGTGTGTTCACAAACTGCGTGTTCACAAACGAATGATCCGAATTATCCGACTATTCCCACGTGTGGGAACGGGGTGGTGAATTTTCCGCAAGAAGAATGCGAACCCGGCATGCCTCTTACATTGTCGGATGGCACCCCTGCGACATGTGGAAATATTCAACAAAACTTTGATAATGGACAATTAGGGTGTAACAACCAAACATGCAAATTTGACACCACCGCGTGCACGCGCTGCGGAAACAACCAAATTGAGAGTCCATTCGAATGGTGTGACGGAGGCAATTTAGGAGGGGCTACGTGCTCAACGGAATTTCCAGGAACCACCACTGGTAATCCAGCATGTAAATCCGATTGCTCTGGATTCGATATTGGAACCTGCGCCTAAAATACGAAAACCAGGATTAGTGTCCATTTACGGGCGTTTTTCCCCAACATATATAAAGGGGCTAATCGCGCTTCTAAGTAACCGTGGGTTGTGATGGGCATATGGGTCTAACCGAATTTTATCATGGGCTGGAAGACAAGTATTATGCCGGACTAGATTGGTTGGACAAGCACGGAATTCCCGTGTATTCCGTCGTGGATGCGATTGAAGCCCAAAACATTCCTAGTTTTCCTATCGCCGCATTAGTCATGTTACTCATTGTCGGGGGATTATGGGTGTTTGTCTCTCCCGCATTGCTGGGAGGAAACGCAACTCTTACGATTATTGTGCAGGATGACACGCAGACTCCCATTCAGGGAATTAGTGTCCAATTAAGCGGAGAAAATTTGAGCGGAGACGCACGATCAACACGGCTCACGGATGACAAAGGCCGTGTTACATTCACGGGATTACCAATAGGAGAGAGTATTACTATTTCTGCCAATCATGATGAGTATGCCGTCGCGGAAAAAAGCATGGTATTAGACCAAGGAAACAATGAACGAAAACTCGTTGCCACGTTACTCAACGTGACTAAATCCATTTCATTACAATTATACAAAACAAATACCACGGAAACATTTAGCGCGGCCATTCCCCTTGAATTCTCCTGCTCCAACGACGCAGCGTTTAGCAAAACAAGCACAGTTGCCGGGGGACAAATCACGCTCAATGTGCCTTCGTCGTGCGGCACGCTCAATGTTCTTTCACTCGACTCTACTCTTACGTTGCAAAACGCCACCGTGGATGTGGAAGACAATAATCCGCGCATTTACGTGAACGCACAACTCAGCGGCGACGCCACGTTACGTATTAATTTGTTGAACGAAAGCGGGAATGGTATTAGTGGATTAACCACCATGCTGAAAAGCAAATTCGGAGACGTTATTGCCACCAAATTTTCCGACGCAACAGGATTTGTCGAATTCACTGGATTAGTGGCCGACACGTATAACGTGTACGTGGCGAGCGATGGAACGTATGGCGAATTAGACTCGGGAAGCATTGAAGTCAACGACGCTCAACCTGTGGAAAAAACACTCACGATTCCACTCGCGAGCATTGGAGAAGTGCGCTTACAATTCGTGGACGAAGGAAACTTGTCTCCTGTGAACGGGGCCAAAGTAACTCTTTCCAGGGGAAACCAAATCATCTCCACGAAGACAACGAATGATGGAGGACAAGTCACGTTCTCCGTGTCATCGCCTACTAATTTGAGCGTGAGTGTGGACCACCCCACTTACTTAGTGCGCGCGGGAATAAGTGTGAGTGTTTCAAGTGCGGGATATTCCACGATTGCATTAACGAAAGCCACCCTGCAAAACAGTCAAATCGTCACGCTCAAAATTGTGGATGAATTAAATCAACCAGTCGAGAACGCGTATGTTTCCCTGAAAAAATCCCCATCCGGAACAAGCATTGGAACGAACAAAGTCACGGGGGCGAGTGGAACCGTGCAATTCACCTCCTTAGAAGAAGGAACGTATTTCGCTTCCGCGTACAAACCCGGTTTCTCGGACCAAATCAAATCAGACTTATTTAGTGTGCGCGCGCGAGAAAATGTAGAAAGCACGATTAAACTTGTTATTGGAAATGGAAACGTTTCCCTCGTTGTCAAAGACACGAGCGGAACACCCCTCGCGGGAGCCAGCATCCAAGCAGTCGATGGCATTACTCACGTCAACGTGGGGAATGAGATAGCCACGAACGTGGATGGAAGTGCCGAACTCACGTTGAGAGCAGACCGATACGTTTACTTTGTGATTGATGAACCCAACCACGTGCCGTATGTTACACTCCCCACGCAAGTAAAGAAGGGCATTACCCAAGTGGTGAACGTGGAAATGATGAAAGACATTTCCAAACTTGAGATTCGAACGCTTTCCACGAGTGTGAATGGAAAACCTATTTTGGAAGACTCCGGATTGGCCCCTGGACAAACATATACTATACGATTTGCACTCATGGTGCCGCGCAACACCGCATACACGGAAACGGGCGTGCATATTCGCACCGGCAATTCGAATGAGGGACAAACCAATCCCATTGAGAATGACGCATGGTATATTCGCGATGTGAAAGGAGCATTTGCTAAACTCCAAAAAGGAACCACGTACACCCCGTCTAACGGACTTGGAATTGACTCGCAACACGTTACCAGCGCGGATGCCAAATGGGCAAACGTGACGTTCAATCCTGTACACGAAGGAGTGACTATTATTGAAGCTGAACTCGTGGTGCGCGATACAGCGACGCAAGGGGGAGACTTGCCCTTGTATTACCGCGCGTGGGCACGCACGGGAAGCTATGTGCGCTTTCCCGTTGACGCCGTATTAGGCGGAAGCGAATCCACGTCCCAAAAACAAGGATTGTATGCGAATGCCAACGTTAAACTCTATTCCACGGGAGCGAGTTCGCACGTCTGCACGAATGATTTTTGCTTAGGATTAGTGGGAGAAGACTTAGCGAATGGTATTCAAACGAGCATCTTGGATGATTATTCCACGGACATCTCGAGCAAACAAAAAGTATTATTCACATTCACCAGTTTATCCGACAACGTGTTCGCGGACACGAGCCTCATTCTACAGAGCACCACGTCAAGTGCGACGCTCAACGCGTACGATGTGACCAACGCGGTAGGAGCGAAGAAAACAGGCATTGTGAGCGGAAACAAAGTCGAAATTCCTATTGGAACGATTCAGAAAAATAATGTCGTGTTTGGATACGTGAACGTGGACGCGAGCAAAGAAGGAACCTCGCGCGTGAAATTCTCACTTGTGAGTAGTAAGAAGGAAGTCTACGCAAGAGAAATCATCTTCAAAGTCAGTGCCGCGGGAACACTGGATGTGGAAATAGTTCCAAAGGCCATTCTCCCACTCTTGACAAACCAATTGCTCGTTCACGTGACCCAAGACGTGAGCGGAGATGGTGTGGCGTTGGAAAATGCGAGCGTGAGCGTGAAGCTCAATGACACGCTATTAACCAGCGGATTCACGGACGCAGAAGGCGTGTACGCGTTTGAGTTGAACGAACCCAACGTGAATGATGAGGTTGAAATTACCGCACAAAAGCAGGGATTCAAACCCGTTACACTCATGATAACGGTGGGAGAAGACATTGTGTCATTTATCCCCGCGCAACTGAATGAAAGCCTCATCGTGAATGGCACGACGCGCAAGACAAGAGATATTCACGTGTTGAACGTGGCAAGTATTCCCCTCACCATCAAAGAAGTAACCCTATCGGGAGACTTTTCTGAATTAGTCAAATTTGATTTGTTGAATGAAGAAATCATTGGAGACGTGTTGGGTGTAAACCAAGACCGAAACGTGACCATTGCATTATCCCTCACGGAAAAAGGACAAAACCTACTTACGAGTAAAACACTCAAGGGGAGTGTTATTGTCAAACTCGCTTCTGAAACAAGCGAAAAAACATTCACGAATGCTCTACCGTTGACGTTGAAAATTGGATTCGGGGGAGAAGTGGATGTGGAAGATTGCTTGCTCATAGAACCCTTGCAATGGGACGTGTACGCGGACCCGAAGGAAGTAAAGCAGCAAGCCTTCGAAATCAGAAACACGTGCACCGTGAAAAGCGTCCCCGTGAAACTAACCAACCTTTCGGCTAAAATCAAACAACTCTCGGGGGACGTGTTGGGGGCATTCACTCTTGTTTCGAGTCAAAAGTCAACCGAATTAGGAAGCAGTTTCAAAACCATTTTGAACGAGCTCCCCGCGAATGGAGAAGTCGTGGTGACCGCGTCATTCTCTCCCGACCAAATCGTTTCAGGACTCGCCACGCCGCAGATTATTTTCCAAGCAACCAATCTCACGGACAATGGAACACCGGATTTGATCGAGGAAAGCGTGAAAGTCAATTTGGTGGTGAACGCGTTAAGCAAGTGTGTCCAAGTCAAAACACCCTCCGTGCTCGAAATAGATTCGTGTGCGATTAACACGGGAATGGGCAACCTGGGAAGCTATTACAACCAAGTATACCGACCCACGGGCGTGCCCTACTACAACCCGAGCTACAGCACGCTCAACAATACTACTAACCCGAGCGGAAGCAGCCTCCTTCCATCCAACCAATCCGGGGGAGCGTATGGGTCTTACAATTATGGTAATGGGTACTTCTCTCCTCAGTATGGCGCGTCCGGATACGATGGGTATGGTGCGTATGCGAATGGCGGAAG
>CAZKAN010000026.1:0-5072 GCA_964550925.1 uncultured archaeon
TTTTCGTGTACACGTTTCCATTCGCGTCCGTGGCGCGCAGGGTAATGGTTTCCCCACTCGGAGTGAGTGTGTCAAATGTTCCATCCGTGACCGCTCCAGAGAACAATTCATTCCCCCCGCTTGTTGAAAGTGTCACGTTTCCAATGAATGGTTTGCCATCACTTGTTTTCAGAGTGAATGCTATTGCTTGCGTGTTGTTTTCCAATGTTAGAAGCACTTTGTTTAATCCGCTCACAATCGTAATTTCTTTTTCATCTGCAGCACTTTCTCTCGTAGCACGCACGAGAATGGTTGTTCCCACTGGAATGCGTGCGGTGAAGCTTCCGGCACTATCCATGCTGCGCGCCGCGATGTAGGGCAAGTATTCTTCATTCACTTTTTCCTTAATCTCAATACTCGCATTCGTGGCCGCTTTTCCATCTTTTTCACTCGCAAATACCGTTAACGTGCCCGCGTTTCCGCTCACGAACGGGTTGAGCGAATAAATCATCGTCCTTCCATTTTCACTAGCGGGAAGTTGGCTCCATTCTACTTGCTTTCGTGCGGGGAAAAAGTTGCTCGAAAATGCGAGCAACGTATACGTGTTTGTTTCATTCAGTCCCGGAAACTCTACGTCGCCGGAAAAGTTGCTCGTTTGTGTGTCTATTTTTTCGTTTGCGCCATCGAGAAGAGTAAATTCTACTCCCGACAAGGGTTGTTTGGACGTTTCGCTTTGCACTACTACATGTAAGGATGTTCCTCCGAAGGATAATGGGGCGAGCAAGACTTCTTCTTCATTCCTCAGGGTTTTTCCTCCTGCATATTCTACATTCGACGAGTACGTGGTGTAGTTTTCTTTGCTCACACTCACACGCACAACGAGGCCTTTCGTCAAATTCTCAGAGTGTGTTCCGGATTGCACGTCCACATCGGAAATAATTTCTCCACTTTGAGCATTTTCTATTTTGATGTGCACGTTTTCAAGTGGCAACTGTGTTTGTTTGTCAATCGCCTTCACCACGAACACGCTGCTTCCTTGTTGCGCGCTCGCTTTGGGAGAGAGTTCTTTGATTTTGACATCATCATTCGCAAACGTAATCGTGTCAACCAAGTCTTCGTAATTGTCCGCTTTCACAACTAGGGAGATTTCTTCATTCAGGGGAACGTTCAACAAGACAATTCCATCCTCTCCCGCAACAGAACTAATTCCCACACTATTTCCTGACCACGAGGCTTGCACCAACGCATTTGTGATGGTGGTTCCTGTTTCACGATCAACCATTTTTAGTTTTCCCACAATCGCATCATTGTTTCCTTGCAGGGTGATGCGCGTACTTGTTTCTCCTGCGAGAAGAGTACTTGTTTTTTCTCCAAATCCTTGCTTGCGCGCACTAATAGTTAGTTTTTCACTCGGCGACACCCCCTGGAGTGTAATTGTTTGTCCATCCGACGCGGTTAATTCGTCTAATACTTTTCCTTTTGAATCCGTGATTTTCACATAAACGTCTTCGAGGGCTCTTCCCTTATTGTCTTTCAGGTTGAGCGTGAATGCCATATCCTGCGGCGCATTCACGGTGGCGGCGTAAAAAATTCCTCCCGCGAGAATAGTTAAAAGTGCAATCGTGAATGGGAGAGCGGGAATACCCTTGCTTTCGACAAAATCATTATACCCCCACGGGAGGGAGAATCCTTTTTCTTCAAAAAAATCCAGGATACCATAATAGGCATCCTCAACCTTCATGTACACGTTTCCCAGTGTGTCCGTAATACCCATACGCTCAACCTAGTACATCGAAATCTCGCGAATATATAAATGACCCGTCTCCAAACCGTATTTGTTGAGAAAAAGGCTTATGAACGTGCGAAACATGCCCATTTGATGTATCGTTTTCCCCCCGAATTGCTTCAACGGTTGCGTCGCGTGTCACCGCGGCTAGTAACACGCCTCTCGCGAATGCGCCCGATGGACAACCGCATTATTGAATTCCATAAATTGGGGATTGCGTGCGCAGGAAATCAAGTCTGGGGCATTAATCTTTCTCGTCAAACCAAACAAAAATTTGTTTTGAAAAAAGTACATTCCTCCCGTGGAAAAGTTTATTCGGCGGAGGAGACCATACAAAATACACGCACGCGGGTGGAACGTTACCGCGCAATGAATGGCATCACGATGAGTAGACTCAAATTCAAAGTGGAAATCATCCCGGCAGTGGCTATCAATGAAGACTTAATTCTCATGCCCTCTTTTCGCGGGGTGACAATTAGACAACTATCCGTTCGTCGGAATGATTTGCGTGAAAAAAAACAGGGCACACAGCATATGGAACGATATGATAATGATTTGAATGAAATTATTAGCATTGGAAATCACCTCATGCACAGCATCCCAACCGATAATCTGGATGACATTATTTACATTGGGAAAGACGCGAGGGGAGTCCACAAATTCTATGTGACAAACGACATTTTGGCCATATCAATGGAATGATTCTGCCTTTTTTTTCAATTCATCCCAGTTCAGCCACCCCGCATACACCATCACGAATCCAAAAATAAGAACGAGGCGGAACAACCAATCATGCGTAAATTCGGCGAATGAAAATGACGTATGAATTAATTGTTGAATCGTCATCACAATGCGGAGCACGTTGAACACGTACAACAAAGTGATTCCAACCAATATTCCCTTTATTTTTTTACTAAGCGAAACGGTTCGCGTGGCCATCATGACGGCTGCCAGTAATATCATTTCCATGAGGCCCGCGCACAAGGGGGATATTTCGATGAGCTTGTTTCCCGCCCAGAATTGAAAAAAGTTGAGCGTCTGCGTGGGCGTGCCTATCGCGTGCAAAACACTTCGGACGTGACTCGCCACGAGTGTTTGCAATATTCCTTCTCCCGGAGAAAAAACCGCGTAAAAAACCACACTGAGTCCCGCAAACGTGGCCAAAAAAAGGATTCCTTCCCTTAGGAATGGGACTGCGTCCCCGTTGCGCGTGTGAAGCATTATAAACTCCCTCACGTTGGCCTACTTAAACTACTCCATTGAGGAAACCATTCATGAAACACAAAAACCCCGCGTCCGAGACCACCTTTTCGTATTCTAAATTATTTAGTAAAGCCATCGCCAACGCGCTGAACACACATTTGTTGTTGTGGCAGGGAATGTTACTTGCGTTATCATTAGTCGCGTTCGTGGGTTTCTCGTCATTCATGCTCCTCATGGCATTCCTCACCACCCTCTTGTCGGTCGCGAGTGGTTTTGCTCCCTTTGCATTGTTTGTAATTATTTTTGGTTTCGCGGTGTGGGTGTTGGGAATGCTCGCCATCAACGCGTTTGTGAATGGAGTGCAATTCCACTTGTCCATGCAGACCGTTACTCGTCGTCCATTAGATATTAATCTCGCCTGGAAACTGGCCTCGGCGCGGTGGAGAGATTCCTACATGGTTCAAGGAAGCCTCTTGGGTTTTCTCGTGATTATTTTTGTCATTTCCCTCACGCTCACAACCATTATTTCCGGCAACGCCGACATTGTGCAGGTACTCATGACTCCCTCCACATGGTTCACGTCGGGGTGGGCAACTATTTTGTCCATGGGCTTATTGTTCGTGGCATTGGAACCTTTTTTGTTGATGATGCTCCCCATTGTTTATTTTGAAAATGTGAAGGCCATGCAGATTACGCAGAAATTGCGTTCATACGTGTTGCCGCATTATTTTCAATTGTTGGGGACACTCGTATTGTTGCTCATTCTCAATTTGATTATTTCAACCATCGCGGATTATGCGACCACACTCCCCATGACACAATTGGGGTTGGGACGCACCGTGTTGACGTTTGTTATTTTTTCAGGATTTGGTCTCGTGGTGCAGGCAGTGGCATTATTGTTCACGTTCACGATTAACTTGAACGTGCAGACACTCTTGTATTTGCACATTGGAAAACCGCAACCCAATACGCAGTTTGTGACTACGGGCACACTCTCAACGGCATTATCCAAACTCGCCCACTCCCACCCTTCTCATTCGGGCATGTTACCCGTGAAATGGAAAAAGTTGGGTGGAAAAGGCAAACGTTAAGCGTGCCACAACCCATTTTAAGGCCCATTCAATGGATTAGGCATGCGCATCGGCGGATTTGAAGTTGGACCCTACGCGTTACGCGAGGAAGGGGGAAAGAAGCACCTCATTTACGCGTGTAAAGATTGTGTCTACGGCGCCTCGCTGGCGGACGACCCTCATTGTCGTTTTCACATTGTAAACGTGTTGCAAAAATCCGATGCGGATTTGATTGTGCTCGCGGACGTGTACGAACGCGTATACAATGAAGAGCAAACCAAGCAGTGGAAAGAAATCGCTGACTTGGTGAATGAGTTCAAAGGAAAAGAGTGGTGGGCATACTCTCATTTGGGCGATCCCCAAACGGAAAGTGAATCAGAGTTTGGGGCGCGCCACGATGAAGTCATGCAAATAACGTATGAATTATTGTCATACGATCCCATCAAAGCGTATTTGCGCTGTTTGTCGGCCATAAAGAAAGAAGCCGGCAAAATAAAAACGGGCGGAAAACCTTCCCGCGTGTACGTGCAAACGCTGCAGGAAATCCGCGAGGCGTTTGAAAAAACCAAATTCATTACGCACGTGAAAGAATACTTATTACGTCTAGACGAGTTGCCGGAAACACAAGAATTGTATCGCCACTTTTTTGAAGCGGAAGTCAAACCGAGTTTCATTGGTTCACGCTTGATGTTTGGTAATGAAGTCGAGAATTTTGAACTCGTTGATGAGTACAGCGTGGGAAAATCAAACGTTCAAATATTTAATCATCCCAACAAGGTTGCCAAATTGTATTTCATCAACCCTCCCGAGTATTCATTATCGCCGGAAAAATATTTCCTCCTCTCGAAAACAAAAGAAGTGGTTTCCGGATACAATCCCGGACGCTCAGGGCTGAGTGACATTGCCGCGTCGCGGAATTATTTTACGCGTGTTTATCAGGCAACCATTCGCGACTTGGCGCATCGCAATAATATTCAAATTGAGAGTGAAGAAATTGAAGAACTCGCGGAAGTGGTTTCGCGTTACACGGTGGG
>CAZKAN010000026.1:5082-8450 GCA_964550925.1 uncultured archaeon
GTTATGCATATTGTGCGGAACGATCTTCATTATGTATTCTGGAATTATTATTGAGCGACCGTAAAATCACCGATGTTTTCCTCGACTCTCCTATCGGGGGCAAAGCCATTTACCTCACGCACGCGGATTATGGCCAGTGCACCACGAACATTTTGTATACTGAAAACGAAGCGGAAGCATTTGTTTCTAAATTGCGCGCCATGAGTGGTCGTCCCTTCGACGAAGCGCACCCCGTGCTT
The DNA here is from genome assembly GCA_964550925.1 of uncultured archaeon. GTDB lineage: Archaea > Iainarchaeota > Iainarchaeia > Iainarchaeales > VGJJ01 > VGJJ01. The sequence goes on from CAZKAN010000026.1 coordinate 5,322, forward strand.
GATTTTGATCTACCTGGACAGGAAACTCGTGTCGCGGCGATTGGTAAACCACTCTCCACGGATGGGTTAGCGTTTGCGTTTCGCTTGCACAAAACCACGCCGTGGACGCTCGAACAATACATCGACAACAAGTTTTTGTCTCCCTTGTCGGCGGGAATATTATCGTTTTTCATTGATAACAAGGCCACCATTCTCGTGACGGGTTCCCGCGGAAGTGGAAAAACCTCCTTGTTGAGTGCGTTAATGCTCGAAATTTTACAAAACTCCCGCATCCTGGTTCAAGAAGATACACTCGAATTGCCTGTTCCGTATATGAAAGACGTGGGTTTTAACGTTCAACGACTCAAAACACGCTCCCCTATTGGTGTGAGTAAGAATGACACCGAAGTCGCGCCGGAAGAAGCGCTTCGTACGGCGTTGCGTTTGGGTGATTCTGCCCTTGTTCTCGGTGAAGTTCGTTCGGAAGAAGCCCGCGTCTTGTATGAAGCGATGCGCGTGGGTGCCGCGGGAAACACCGTGTTGGGAACCATTCACGCCGACTCCGCATACGCGGTGTGGGATCGTGTTGTCAACGATTTGAAAGTTCCCACCACCTCATTCAAGGCAACGGATTTAGTCGTGGTTGCACGTCCCATTCGTTTTAGTGGTTCACTCAAGTCGCACCGCCGTCTTACTCAAGTGACGGAAGTCAAGAAGCATTGGACGAAGGACCCGGAGAAAGAAGGCGGCTTACTTGATTTGATGCTGTATGACGCGCGCACGGATGCACTTGAACTGATGGAAGATAATTTGAAAGAGAGTGAATTGTTCGAACGAATACGTAGACTCTCCGGACTCACACTTAATCAGATTTGGGAAGATATTCGCACGCTCGCCAATGCTAAATTATTTTTGGTGGAATTGAAAAACCAGTATAAAATTCCTGAATTATTAGAAGGAGAATACACCACTGCCGCGCGCGCCAAGCTCGCGTTGATGAAAGACTTGCAAATCGAAGAAAATGGTTCTCCGGACTACACCACATTACTTAACGATTGGAAAGAATGGGTGAAAAAGAACACCTTACAAAGCGTGTTGAAGAAGAAAGAGCTGCGTGAAAAAGATAAAGAAGGAAACGACGACCAAAGTTAAACATTTTAATACTAGAATCGTGTGCCGTACCTATGCACGGACGCAAAACAAATGGACGCAGACCAGGAAAGCCTCATGCTATTGTTTCAATCAGTCAACTCTGGGCCAAACGTGGACGGAGACGCGGTCGAATTACTCAAAAAATGCTGGGAAAAATACTTGAGCACAACAAGGAATTAGGAGTGGCCATTGCTCGGCTTGAAAGAGCATCCCATAAAGACCTCATTTCCCGCCAAACGAAGCTAGTAGTATCATTAGTACGAAAAGGTGCTCCTCAGCAAGTTTTTTTGCACATTGCCAACATGTCTCCCGAGCAATTCCGCGAGTATGAATTGGCACTCCTCATGAATAAACATCATGAGTAGGCAACCCAGTATCCCACTCCATTAAATAGCGCGCCCGGTTCTTTTCAACAATATGCCTCCGCGGCGCTTTGCCCCTTCGTCCAACAACCCTCCATCGCCCAACATTCCATTCAAGCAAGCCTCTCCATCCATTGGAAAGTTGTACCGCGACATTCCCATTGAAACGGATGCCTTGTTTGCCAAGGAAGATTTTGCTGTCCCACGTGAACATGTTTTCGTTCGTTTTTGCAGGGGAATGTACAAACGTTTTCCATCCATGGGAAAAGGAGCCACGTTTAACGCGGAATACAAAGAAGCCATTGCTTTTTTGGGTTGGAATCTTCGCGCAGAAGAATTCTCCGCGAGCGTGAAAGGAACCATGGTCGCGCTCATCGCCTTGTTTGGCGTGTTGAGCGTGTTAGTGGGAATTATTTTGGGGGACTTGCTCGCCAAAATGTTAGGCGTTGAGAGCGGAATCATTCCAATCATCTATCTTTTTTTTCCACTCGTATTGGCATCCGCTCTCGCGGCGAATTACGTTCAAGGTTATCCTCTCAACGAGGCCAAGCGTGAACAGATTCGCGCATTAACCTATGTCCCGGACATGGTGGGGTACATGATCATGTCCATGAAACTTGTTCCAAACTTGGAAAAAAGCGTCGAGTTTGCCGCTGACCATGGAAAGGGGAGAATTTCCCAAGAGTTTAGGCGAATTATTTGGAATACCAATTTAGGAGTATACAACACGATTGCAGAAGGATTGGATGAGCTTGCGTATTCGTGGGGAAAGTTTTCTTCCGAGTTCAAGCAGGCGTTGATGAACATTCGCGCATCCGTATTGGAAAACACGGAAGCCAAGCGTTATCAGTTATTGGACAAGACCATGGATGAAGTATTGGAATCAGTACAAGGAAAAATGGAACAATACGCGCGCGACTTATCCGGTCCGAGTACGACATTGTTTTACGTGGGAGTGTTGTTGCCGCTCATTTTGATTATTATTTTGCCCGTAGGAAGTGCCTTTTCAGGCAGTCCGCTCGCTCAAACGGGAATACTGTTTTTCATCTATGATATTTTGCTCCCCACCCTCGTGATTTGGTTTGCGGTGGGATTGCTCGCGTCACGCCCTCCCACGTATACGCCACCTGAAATAAAGGATGGTCAAGCGGGACTTCCCCCCAAGAACACATTCTTGGTTGGAAAAAACAAGATGAGCGTGTACGCGCCCATTATAGGAATACTCATCCTGGGAGGAATCATCTCGGGATTTGTTCACTTTTACGGATTAGGAATAGGCGATCCTGAGTCGGCCAATTCGTTATACGTACTGCAGCCGGACCGCACGCTCGAGAAAGTATTGTCCGCGGACCGCAAACCCGTTGATTATTTTGACGCGCAAGGAACGCGTGAACAGCAGTTGCGTGCATTGAATTACGATGAGGAAGTCATTGCTCAAACGATTGCCACGGAGAAGGCCAAGTTTTTTGCCCAAACTGAAAATGACACCACTCCCTACAATTTGATTTTTGGTTTGCTGATTACATTTTCATTAGCCGCCGCAGCCTACGTGCAACTCACGCTGCAAGAGAAACTAAAACTACAATTGCGCTACATGCAAATGGAGTCCGAGTTCAAGGATTCATTATACGTGTTA
>CAZKAN010000027.1:0-8424 GCA_964550925.1 uncultured archaeon
GCCATCGTGCAACTCCATTTGAGCAAAATTAGTCACGGTACCATCAATCTGCATCTGACCAGTGCCCAAAAATAAATAATCACTAATACCATCTGGAGTAAACGTGATAGCAGCGCTGGGGTTAGATGCAAAAGTAGAAGATGCGTTTACAATATCTGTTTCATTCAAATCATAGAACCAATCCGTGTTACGCGTTAATTTATTCAAATCGATAATAATCATTGAAGCATTACGGACAGTAATCGTTGTTGCAGCAATCAGACCAGTCACTTCATAGGAAATGCTCTCTCCAGCAACAGCCTGCCAAAGAACAATAGAGGAATAGTTAAACGTCGAGGCAGCAGCCGCAGGAAGCTCTTGCGTTTCTTCAACGGTTTGAAAAGCAACGCCCCCGTGAGTGACTTGAGATTGAACTTGAACATTGTTCGCAGAACCCGTGAGCAATGCGGACGTGAAAATGAGATAATTGTGGTCAGGAACAAAACGACCCCCCGGAATGGTCAAAATGGCATAATTCACATCCGTATCGGAGATAACATAATCCTCGGAGCGGCGTTCGGAATAAATTGTAACAAAACCATTTCGGTCGATGGGACCGTGATTGGATATACCAATGTTGACATCAGAAGTGTTTTGGTCACGATTGGATTCCTCATCCGTGACAGTGATGTGAATGAAATAATTACCATCCGTCACACTCGCCACGTTCCAATCAATCCCACACGTGGTGTCGTTGCGGAAATCAGTATCTAGACAATACCACGCACCCGAGGAAGGAAGCTTAGAAAGATTAACATCATCCACGATAGACGTGCCCGTGTAGGGAGCAGAAGAAGAGGAATAATTGATGTCGACTAATAATCCATTAGTGTCGAGGTCGATGACATTAAAGTCAATGGTTAGATTTCCATCGATATAATAATCAAAAATCTTGATGGGAACATTGTCCAAGTAACCATCAATTTTGATAATGTTGACATCAGGAGACGCGCGGTTACGAATACCCACGTTCCGGTCAGACGTATTTTGGTCAATTAAACCCGAAGAGTCACGCAGCGTGGCGTGAATGAAATAATTACCATCCGCAATCGTCAAAATATTCCAATCAACGGTACAACGAGTCACGTTTGTAAAATCAGTATCCCCACAATTCAGACCACCCGAATTGGCCGTGCCAACTTGGAACGTGGATAAATTCAAATCATCGTAGATAACCGTGCCCGTGTAAGGGGTAGCTACGGTAGAATAATTGATGTCTAATAACAAACTATTCGTGTCCGAATCAAACACATTGAAATCTAAGGAAAGGTTGCCATCACCATAGTAATTGAAAACCTTGAAGGGACCGTCGTCAGGATTGCGGTCAAAACGCCACACATTAATGTCAGGGGGAACAAGTTGAGTAACGGAGATTGTGCGGTCAGTGCCTGAAGTCGTAGAGACATTGGTCGCCGCCCCCTTGGAACGGAGGCGCAGTTCATACGTGTTAGCCACATTGGGCATGACCCACCAGTCTACGGGGTTGATATTGAGAACGTTCAAATCAGCCGAGTCAGGAATAGAACCATAAATAATTTCTAACGGAGAACCATCCACCGTGTTCATGTCATAAAAGTCAGTACAACCAGTCCCAGTACAATACTGAATGTTGGTATCCACGACGCCGCAGCGGGAAGCGCTACAGGAAACGGTAGCATTAATTTCGAAGGGAGTGGAGACATAGTAGATGTTGTTGTCCGCACTCGGAATGTTAATACCCTGAGAGAGTGAACCCAGCGTGTTAGCAATTCCAACATTGTTGTCGGAAGTATTTTGGTCCACGGCGCCGGAAGAATCCGTGAGGGTCAGGTGAATGAAATAATTACCATCCGTCACACTCGCCACGTTCCAATCAATCCCGCAAAGAGTAACGTTTGAGAAATCCGTATCCTGACAATACCACGCACCCGAAGAAGGAAGCTTAGAAAGATTAACATCATCCACGATAGACGTGCCCGTATACGGAGCGGAAGAAGAGGAATAATTAATGTCCAACAACAAACTATTCGTGTCCGAATCAAACACATTGAAGTCAAGGGTGAGGTTGCCGTCTAAATAATAATTAAAATAAGGAAAAGGATTCGCATCGCGCCAACCGTCAATTTTCCAAAGATTAATATCAGGATTGACGGGGGCCGCTGCTGCGAAAGCAGTGACCACATCTTTAATCAAGAAAACAGAACCCGAATCCGTACGACCATTGAAATCAATTAATGCGCCAGCCACCCAAATGTCATTCGTGTAGCCATTATTGTCAATGTCCACGGCGTCATAGGAATCATTACTATCCGAAGAACTGACCAATTGGTCGCTCACCGTTGAACCGCGGAACCTTTTGTAATAATTATTGGCATTATTCAAATCATAATTGCCATCGGGAATATTCGAAACGTCCAAAATAATGGTTAAGGCACCTTGGTCGGAAGCATTTCCATCCGCGCGGGCGTTGGCCAAGAGCAAATCGTTCATGTACCCATTATTATCTAAATCAACATCATCCACACTGACACCGGAACGATTCGTGTCACCGAGACGAGATTGCGTCGAACCCCCATACCACATGATGTTATACCCAGCGGTAGTGTTCAAGTCTTTTTGACCAGTGAGCTTAACGATGTCTTTAATCAAATAAACCGCCCCCGCATCCACACGACTGTTGACATTGGCCAAAATAGAGGTAATATACAAATCATTGGCATACGTGTTGTTGTCGACGTTTACAACTTGGACCGCGCGGCCGCTTCGGTTGTTTGTTCCAATCATATCATTTTGGTCGCCGCCCTTCCAACTGACATCATAATTTCGATCGGGAGCAGTACCCGTACCATTCATATCAAAATTACCAATTCGCGTGTTAATGTCTTTAATCAAGTAGACGCGACCCGTCAATGTTCTGGCACCCGTGGCACGAGATGCGCTGATGATTAAATCATTCGCCACTTTGTTTCCATCCAAATTAACGATTTGAACCGAATTACTTGAAACATTAGTATCACCCAAAAAATCACTGGCAGAAGAACCAATCCACTGAGCAGAATAACTAGTGGCAGTGTTAGCGAGAGTCACTCCACCAGTTACTCTATTAAAATCACGAATTAGAATTACGGAACCATTGTCCGTGCGTGCGGGAGCAGGAGATGCCGAATTTTTGAGAGCCGAGACAATAATCATATCATTTTTGAGGCCGTTCCCATCATAGTCATCAATCAAAATTCCGGGACCCGAACCATTAGTGAAACCAATTTCATCCGTGTTAACAGCACCCACCCAGCGGGCCGTGTAATTAGGAACATTCTGCGTGGTAAGATTGAGATTTCCCGAACGCTTGTTGATGTCATTGATATAATAGATAGCACCACGATCCGTGCTTCCCGCGTTACAGAGGACGCAAGCAATAACCATATCATTCGTGACGCCGTTACCGTCAAAGTCACCAATAAAAAAACCAGGACCACTTTCACGCGTGGCACCCCCGCCTAAACTATCGGTGACAATATTCGGAAACCAGGCCGCGTTGTAAGTGGAATTGTCATTGAAATCATACGTTCCTACTTTCGTTCCAGCGTCACGAAACATGTACACGGCACCATGATTGAGAACAACATTGTTCTGGTCCTGGCGGGAACTGCCAATAATCAAATCATTCGCAAAGGAATTACCATCCACGTTGACGAGCAAATAACCTTCCGTGGCAGTCTCGACAGAACCCAAGTTATCGGTGGGGCGCGCGCCGGTAATGCGAAGAGAGTAAGACGCAGTATTGTTGAAATCCATGCGGCCGGTGTAACGATTAGCATCTTTAATGATGAAAAGCGCCCCCACGTCCACGCGGCCGGAATTAATATCATAACTGGGAGCGGAAATAATCAAATCATTCGCCACGGCATTGTTGTCAATGTTGACGACATTGAGACCCTTGCCTGAACTAGAAGTAAACGTGATTAAATCCGAGGCAGCCCCACCCATCCAGGAAGCCGTGTAACTGGTAACATGATTAAGGTCGAAAAAACCAACCCGATTGACAGCATCCAAAATCATGTAGACCGCACCAATGTTCGTATTACCAAAATCGACTTGAGAACCGCCAATCAAAAGGTCATTCGCATACGCATTGCCATCAAGATTGACGACTTGAACAGAATAATCATCCGTGGCCGCGTACCCAATGGAATCCTGCGCCACTCCACCATTCCAGCGAGCCGTGAAAAAAGAAGTCTGATTCAAGTCAAAAATACCCTTGCGTTTGTCCACATCGCGAATAAGATAAACTGCACCCACATTGGCTTTCCCATTCACATCCGCGTGGGAGGCGACGATAATCATGTCGTTAGCATAACCATTGCCATCCATGTCATAGAATTGAACACCCGGCGTGCGCAAACCACGCGTGGTTACGGCAGGGGCACCTTGGTAGGTGCGGGAAGTATAGTCCTGTGCCAACCCATACCAGCGCGCAGCAAAATTAGTATCATACCCCAAATCGTATAACGGGTCTAGAAAAACCGTTTCGCCAGGCAAAACAGTCACGGGAATAATAGTGTCCACAATGGTTTCCCCCGCGAGAGAGTGCACTAACACGTCGGGCGTGAAATGAGACTTAATCAAATCCGAAAAATCATACTGACCAACCGGAGAACCAAATTCATTTTGAAAAATGAGCGCGGAATTAGAGGTGATTGTTTCTTCAGTCGTCGCAAAATTAGGGTCATCCGCATTGACTAAAATATGTGTTTCACCACGAGAAGGAATGACTTGATACATGGGGGAAGGACGAACAGGATTTTCAGGCGTTGAAAGTAAGGGGTGTGGAGATGAAAAACGAACGAGAACATGGCGCGTTTGAATCGTGTCGGAAGTGTTGGAAACATACATGGATTGTTTGACGCGCTGGTAAGAATCACCCAAATACGTGTCCTTGGCCGTGTTGCGCGGCGAACTAATATCTTCAAAAATATTCGTTAATGAAACACCATCACACGAAATACTGTTTGAACGACTCGATTGACGAAGGGATTCAGAAACAGGAAAAACGGTCTCCCACTCGTTAGAGAAAAATAGAATGGTTGAAGGATCAAAGAACGAGGACGAAGGAGTAATAGGAGCGAGACGATCCGCGTCATCAATCGAAGGAAGGGGAGAAGGAGTGCTAGAATCGAGAGCAGGAGCGGGAGGAAGAGAATTCGTTGAATCGGGGACGTTGGCATCCGAAGCAACGCCGAGGGAAGAAGGAGCAACTGCCGAATCGGAAACGGGAGAGAGAGGTTTCACGGGAATAATGCTTGAGGGAGTGAGGGAAGTAACCGGGGGAGATTGAGCCGGATCACACTCGAGGGAAATGTTGATGGAAGAAAATAAAGTGGAAAGAGGAATCATCGCATCGCGAGACGCGTCATCAATATAGAAACGCTTGTTAGCAAACGAATTTTTCAGCGCCCAAATAGCATTGATAAGACGAGCGCGAGAATCATCAGGAACCGGTTCAACCGGAGAAGCATTAACATCCGTTTCAACCGGGACGAGGGGGCGAGCAAATGCAATCACAAAATCAGTTTGAACCGTATGATACACAAACGAATTTTGATCCGACATGGGAATGGGGTCCCATGAAGAATGGCAGGAAGAAGTATTGACATCCCAAACAGCACAAACAAAAAGAGGAACAGAAAGGGGATTGAACAACGTGACGCGCGTGGAAAAAGAAGGAAGCGACGTGTGAAGGAGAAGAGCATTCAGGGAATAGTAATTGGCATCATTTGAAACAAAACGAAACGGAGAAGGAATATTCTCGTCCACCGTTACTAAAACAGCGCGGCGATCGACATAGGCATCTTGAAGAAAAACTGATTGAAGACTGCCGGAAGCAAATGAAATATCAAACGAATACGAACCCTGCGCTAGAGACGCAGGAGTTCCCCACGGGAAAGGAGCCAAATCACTATCGGGCAGAATAACCGAGAGGGCGGAGGGAAGATTAGACGAATAAATAGCATACGTAGCGAGCGGGGGAACGGGAATGTTCACGTCCAACGTGTTGAGATCGGGAACAGGAACCCCCACATCCGCATCGGGCACATTCTCATCCGGAACAGGAACGGGAACGATAACAGGAGGCAAAACGGGAGGATCAACCACCGGAGTAACCACGTCCGCAGGGACACTGGGAAGAGTGGATGGGTCCGCGGGAATAGTGGAGGGAGTGCCCACGGGAACAGAAGAAGGGGGCTCCACGGAAGGAGGGAGTGGAGGAATAGGAATGGTGCTGGGAGGAAGAGGGGCAGGGGGAGAAAGCAATGCGGCGCGAGCGAGGAGAATGGATGAAGAAGTAAAATCGGAAGAGAAAGTAGAATCGGGAGAAATAATCCAATCGACGCTACACTGTTGATTATCGCGCGACCAATCCAAGCACTAGGCTAAAACAGACGAATCATTGGAAAAAAAATCAAACGAACCCACGTCAAATGAGTAAGGAATGTCAATCGAAAGAGACGATGAAACCGAATAATCACTGCCGTTCAACGAAAAAGAATCCACACTATTTTTTTCCAAAAAGAATATGATGTTGGAAGCATCTAGAAAAACGTTTGAAAGAGTGACAACGAGATCATCATTAATGAATTGAGCATCAATGGAATACTTGTCGGGAGTAATTTTGAAATCGTCTCCGGAAGAGTTTTTGGAAGACGAAGGAGTGTGCAAGGAAAATAATCCGAAAAAATTTGATGGAGTAACCGAAATACGCGAAGAAGAATCATCGGAAGAAGAATTTGTAGAAGAAGCGGGAGGATTGTCCGAAGAAGAAGGAACAGGAGGCGAAGGAACTTCCGAAGCAGAACCCGTTGGCTCGGAAGAAACCGTGTTGTTTTTCACCACGATGGTCAGGGAGCGCGTTTCACATTGAACATCGTCACACGCTTCAAACTCAAACGTGTAAGAACCATCATCGACTGATGCCGAAGACCAGGAAGAAGAATACGAATTGTCCGCCGAAAGGTCGGATTTGAAATCGGAAGGGGGAGACGTTAGCGAAACGGTTGCGCGAGAAAGTGGAACCAGGGGCTTGATGATAAAAACAACATCACCCACAACAATATCATTTTGAAACGGCGCAACAATCGAAAAGAGCGGCGCGCCGGGAATAAGCTGTTCGAGAACAGACTCTTGACCAATCACGGGCCACGCCAATAACGCAATTAAAAAAAGAACAAAAACGTTTTGACGAGAGACTGTTCGAGGAATGAACGACATCCTAAGAGGGCGAAGTTTCGATTTAAATGCATAATGCTTTCGCGCGAAAAGAACATGGGAAAAAAAGGAATTAGTCGGAGAGAGTTACTTGATACACTACCTTTTCGCCGACATAATCCGTGGAATCGAAAAAGGGATAAACTGCCGTGAGGGGATGCAGCGAAAAATCGGCCGACGAACGAACGGTGTGAATGGTGAGAAAGGCGGGACGCACAACGCCAGGGTCGCGGGGGGCAATCGTGAGCGTAACCGGGCGCACCCACGTCGAATGAAACTTTGGAAACGTGGGACCGAGCAAAAAATCGCGCGAAGAAGAATCATCTAATGAAACAGAAAAATAATTAGCATCAGAAGGATTTTCAAACGACCAACGAAGGGAGACGGATTGAATGCTGCGCACCCCAAAACCACTGAAAATGAAAAAACGGGTCGATGATTTTTGGGAACTGGAAACAGTCGAAAAAGAAGGATAGGAACCAAAACCAACCGCGCCGTAATGCGTGTAATCCGGACTCTGCCAAACATGCAAACCTTCGGACAAAAAATTAGGAAAAAATTCCGGCTGCAAATAATAGGATGAATCAAAAAAGGAAATATCTGAAAAAGAATTATCACGAAATGCTGAAACAACCGAACCAAAACACTTCGGAACAGGAGGAAGGTCAGAAAAAACACTGGGAGAAATGGAATAACTCTCACGATTCACATCACGACAGTTTTCAATCGAATCAACTGAAAAAACAGGGCGCGAAGAAGTGGAAAAAAAGAACCACGCACCCGCGCACAGCACGAACAAAACAGCCAACAGAAGAAAAGGAGACTGCCCGAATGGTTTAGAAAAAACACCCATGAAACCAGGATGGGGGAAGAGAACTAAAAACTATCACGTGCAACAAGGGGGTTTTAATTGGAAAATGAGAATAGGAGAACATGCACAAAAAAATAAGACGAGCGGTAATGGCAATAGTATTTCTGGCCATTGTTTTAGCCCCCATCGTGTGGGCAGCCACCACTGCCAAAACAACATTCGTATTTTACGTGGCCACGTCACGCAGTATAACTGCCACGTACGGCGGAAACTGCACGGCGAGCGCATTTTTCTTTAACGAAACAGACGCAAATTATGACCCGGATATCGAC